>NZ_JBHZAL010000013.1:0-224390 GCF_042754245.1 Nocardia sp. NPDC059228
GCTGGCGCGCTCGCCCCGGCGGCGAACGCCACGGACCTGGCCGAAGGGGTGTCGTGCAACGATCGCAGTTGCCGCAACGACACCGACGACGTCTATCGCGTGCAGGCCCGGGTGCGGTGCACGGGCACCGTTGGCCCGCACGAGATCTCGTTCTTGGTCAACAGCCACTCCACCCAACAGGTGAGTGCTTCATGCCCGGATGAGTGGTTGTTACGCCACCACGGAACCATGGACTGGAACAGTGTGACGGGCATCGACTACCTCAGCGCCACGGTAGACAACAGCAGCCGCCGGCGCCCCGCCCCAGAGTCCAGCGGGTCCTGATCCGGGACGAACTCCACCAGGGATACGGGTTCCCGCAGCATCACGATGCTGCGACCGATCGGTGTCTTTCCAGCGCAACTGACCCTCCGGCCGCGGGCGGTCGGCCAACGTTGTCCCAACCCGATTCGAGGCAGGCCACCGCTTCCGCAGCGGCGTGGCGAAAGGCCTGATCAGGCTGCCGTGCCTACGCTATTTCTCGGTCACCTCTCCGCTGGTGGCCATCTGTGAAGTGGGTGGATACCCGCCCGCCCGGTTCTTCTCCCGGAGGCCGGGCGGGGCCACAGACCGCCTCTGCCGGATCGATGACCGTCGATGCTTGTCAGCATTGTTCGGGATGCGTAGCGGCGACCGGTGTTTCACAATCTTTGCTTACCGGCGTTTTAGGCCCGTGAGGCCCAGTGGCGAGAAAAGTCACGCTTAGCCGTTGGTGGGGCGGGACCGATCGTTATTGTTCGGTGAACTGCGAGCGGTGTTGTGGCGCTGGTGGTTTCATGTGCGGCTGTGCGTGATGAGGGCGCTGTGGAGTACGGCCGGTTTCCGGCGCTGTCGCGGGTGGAGCTGGAGCGGTTCTTTCATCTGGACGATGAGGACCGCAAACTGATCGCCGACCGCCGGCGCGACTACAACAAGCTCGGATTCGCCGTGCAGTTGGTGACAGTGCGCTACCTGGGGATGTTCCTGCCCGACCCCCTGCTGGCCATCCGATTCGCGGCCGGATCGACCAGGGTGTGCTGGCTCGCCAGGTTCAGGTGGCCGAGCTTCCCGAAGTGGTCAAGTTCCTGGCTCTCGGAGCCTCTGACATGCATGCTCTTGCCGCGGCCGGTCGCGAGCTCGGGGTGACCGTGAACCATCATCTGGATGAAGGAATCATCGACTTCGCACCGGGGTCCACCACCAAGTGGGAAGCGTTGCGCGCAGCGGGAATTACGCGGTACATCGCTTTCGGCAACGACCTCAACGACATCGAGCTGCTGGGCAATGCCACCCGGGCGATCCGGGTCGGCGCACATCCGAGCCTCGACGATGTGGCCCACACGACTGTTGGTGCGGATCCTGAATCAGTGGCCCGGGAGATCGTGGGTATCGCCGACAGCGTCCTACTCTGATCACTGTTACCGCTGCGGCTGGTGTGGCTCGGGTGAAAGAAGCGGCTACAGTACTCTGCCCGTGTGGACGGTACGGATGAGGTGAGGAGTCTTCCCGACTGGCGGGTGCTCGTCGTCGGGGGCGCGTCGGGGATGGGGAAGACCGGTGTCGGCCGGGCATTGGCACGACGGTATGACGTCCCCGTCGTGGAGGTCGACGACATCGTGGAGGCCCTCCTCGCGGTGACACTGCCCGAGCACTTGCCGGAGGTCCATTTCTGGCGCACTCACCCGGAGGCCGCCCGTCAGGCGCCCGAGTCGGTGGTCGAGCGGCAGATCGCGATCGCCGAGGCGCTTGCGCCTGCGATCGAGGCGGTGGTGGCCAACCATGTGGGCACCGACACCCCGGTGATCCTGGAAGGGGACTACGTCCTGCCCGGACCGGCGACGCCCGAAGGTCCCGTCCGTGCCGTCTTCCTCCACGAGGACGACGAGGGGCAGGTGACGGCCAACTACCTGCGCCGGGAGCCGAAGGCCGGACCGCAGCGCCATCGCGCACGCGTCAGCGTGCTGTACGGCCGGTGGCTCGCCGCGCAGGCGCGGGCGGCCGGCGTGCCGGTCGTCGCGCCGCGTCCGTGGGAGGACCTGGCCGGCCGTGTCGCCGAGACGGTGGGGGTGCCTCTACTAACACCGTGACATCGGCCCGAACCGCCGCTACCCAGAGTCTTCCGAGGAGCCCGTCGGCTTGATCGATCTGAAGGTGATGGTCAGCACCTTCACCCTTGGTCGGCCCGAATAGACGGTCCCTTGCTGCAGAACACGACCACGACCAGTACCGCCCATGCGGTGCCTTCGAACAAGCGTTTCGGCGAGACTGCGCGGGCCGAGATCGGGCAGCTGCTCGCCGACCGGGCCCGCCAGGCCGGTGAGCAGTTCATCAAGCAGCGCTACGCCGCACGGCTGGTGCGCCCGCGCAGCGAGATCTTCCGGTTCACCCCCGCCGAGGTAGTTGGCGTGCTGTCCGCCGCGCAGGAGTACGTGGAGCGGGAGCTGCCGCGTGAGAAGGCCGACAAGGCCGCGGTGGCACAGCTCGAAGAGGCGCCCCCGGACGAGGAGGTGCTGGCGCCGACCGCGGACATGACGATGCTGCACCGCCAGCTCCACAACATGCTCACCGAGAAGGCCCGGCTGGAGAACCAGGTCAAAGACGCCGAGAACGAGATCTCCCGGATGACCTCGGCGTTGAAAATCGCGATCGGCAAGACCAGTGGCATCGCGATGTGGCGGATGGGCAAGTCTCGGGCGAGGTTCAACGCCGAGCGACTCCAACGCGAAGCCCCCGATCTGCACCAGTAGTATCAGACCCTGCAGTTCGACGGTGCCCGCTTCAAAGCCGACCAGCCGAAGGAGTACGAGAAGTACATGGACACCACGCCAGTGAGGGTCTTCGAACTGCTCGACGAATCCTGACCCTCCCCTCGTCCCCGAAATACTGTGCGCGCCCGGCCGATCCCTCGGCCGGGCGCGTTGCATTCGGACAACCCGGTTCACCGGCCAACGCCGTGTGGCACCCTGGCCTACGGGCTGTCGGTTTGCGTGGCGGTGAAGTCGACCGGTTCGAGCAGGGGAAACTTGCTGGCCCATGCCTTCAACGCACCGGGCTCGCTCACCAGTCGCCTCGCCAGTTCCCGGCCGTAGGGGTGCACGATCTCCGCGGCCACTGTCACCGGCAACGAGTTCGCGTCCTCACCGGGGAGAAACCATTCGTGGTCGATACCAGTGACGAGCAGCGAGAGCTCTTCGCCGGGTACGCCGGTGATCTCCAGCCGCTCTCCGATCCGTGGCAGCACCTGACCGTAGGCGTTGAACGAGATCCCGTCTTCACCGTCAGGCATTTCGACCAGGATCCAGACCCGGTAGCGCAGCAGCCCGTCGGTGCTGAATGTGCTGTCAGACATCGCCTCCCCCTTCGTGTCGAGTGCAGCATGCCACTCACGCAGTCGCTGTTCAGGAGAACGAACCGACTCCAGCTTGTCGAGGTGGTGGGTGAGTAGTCCGGTCAAGGCTTCATCGGCGGGTTCCGGGCCCGCCACGCAGGACCGGTCAGTGAAGTCGGCGAAGTCCTCCTCCAGGCTTCGCATTTCGCGCACCCCTCCCTGATCGAACACGACTCGTCCAGGGCAGGCCCCAGCCCTCTCGGTTCAGGGCTCGCTGCGCCGGGCGGCCCGCTGCTCGCACGCGCACTCCGGATAGTCCAGTGGCGGGGTGTACACCGTCGCGCCACAGGTCCGGCACTGCATCAATAAGGAATGATGTCAGGGTGAGTACCGATCGGCCGCGCGAATCCGGCGCAGAGGAACCAGACACATCGCCAGGGGAGATCAGCCCCGCGGCCGATGCCGGGACTTCCCCCGCGCAGCCGTTGCGTCTGCCCGTGCTCCTGCTCATCGCGGTGGTGCTGCTGGGCCTGGATCTGCTGACCAAGACCATCGTGGTCGCGACCATGACGCCCGGTAAGCCGATCTATCTCATCGGCGACAGCGTGCGCCTGACCCTGTTCCGCAATCCGGGCGCCGCGTTCTCCATGGCCACCGGCATGACCTGGCTGCTGACCCTGGTCGCGGCGGCCGTGGTGATCGGTGTCATACGCATCGGCCGGACCCTGCGCTCGCTGCCGTGGGCCATCGGCCTGGGCATGGTGCTGGGCGGCGCGCTCGGCAATCTCATCGACCGTCTGTTCCGCGCGCCCGGCCCGCTGCAGGGTCATGTGGTGGATTTCGTGGCGGTCGGCTGGTGGCCGGTGTTCAATGTGGCCGATTCGTCGATCGTGTGCGGGGCCATTCTGCTGGTGGCGCTGACGGTGTTCGGGTTCGAACCCGACGGCACCGCGACGCCATCGACGGCGTACCGCAGGCGGAACAGGCGTTCGCGGTCGGAAATGGGCGTACCGACACCCTAACGCCGGATCGAACACGTGTTCGTCTAGGCTCTGGCGCGTGGCGCAGTCGGTGATCGAGTGAAGCTGGTGGCCGGCGGGGTGTCGGTGTTCGAGGTCCTCGCCGTCGAGGGCGAGACCGCGACGGTGGAATCGGTCTCGACCGATTCGCCTGGCCGCTACCCATTCCTCGCACGTGCTGCGGAATTGGTTCCGGCCCAAGCAGACTGACGTCCGGCGGCTGGTAGCGGGGCATACGCTCATTGGAATGCAGACGATTGCGCGTTCGGCGAGGCTGAAGTTTCCGCGCCAGCTCAACGGTGGGGATATCCCCGGTATGTTCGCCCGCTTCGGTTTGGTAGCTGTGCCCGACAAGGGCGACACGTGGTACGTACATGCAGAACCAAACCGTCCCCTCGTCACGGTCCACGCTCTCGCCGGTCCTCAGACGCCTTCCCGGTTCAGCATTGTGATGCTGGCGCAGGTGTTGGGACCGGTACGTCGGAGGTGTCGAGTTCGGCGGCCTTCACTTCTGCGTGGACCACAGCGAGGCTGACGCCCACACCGCGGGAGATCTCGCGCAGGGACTGGCCCTCGGCTCGGCGGGCGAGGATGGCGCGGCGCTTGTCGTCATCGACCACACGCGGGCGGCCACCGAGGTTGCCGCGCCGGGCGGCCGCCTCCAGTCCGTCGCGGGTCTTGCGGACGATGTCGCGGCGGCGGTCCTCGGCCAGCGCGAGCGCCAAGTCCAGGAGGAAGTTTCGTTCGGTGTGTTCGCCGGCGGCGATGCCGTCGAGGATCTTCACTGCAATGCCCTGTTCGAACAGGGCCGCGAGCACGGTGAGGCCTTCGAGGAGGTTGCGGCCGAGACGGTCGGCTTCCTGGACGGTGAGCATGTCGCCGGGGCGCATGTAGTCCAGCGCGGCCTGCAGGCCGGGCCGTTCGGCGAGTTTCAGCTTCCCGGAGCGCTTCTCCTCGAAGACCTTCACGCAGATCGGATCCAGGGCGTCGTGCTGGCGCGCGGTCTCCTGCGCCGAAGTGCTGACCCGGACCAGGCCGACGAGCGCCATCTTGCCTCCCGAACGTTCAGAAAACGTGTTCGTTAACCGGTTCCGAGCCTACCAGTTGATGAACGGGTTTCCGAACGATCGGCGATCGAGAAGTCCCTGTTCGCCGCTCGCGGCGGGTTGATCTTGTTCGGGTTCGTCAGACGATTGACATCGAGCCGGGGGCGATGCTGGCCGCCGTGGATGCCGGCGCGGCCGGATACATCCTCAAGGACCTCAGCGAGCTGGCTCTGGCCGACGCGGTCAAGGCCATCGCCGCGGGCCAGTCACGTCTGGAATCGCACACCGCGCCGATGCTGATGCGCCAGGCACGCGGCCGTGGCGATCATCGGCGCGGTCCTGATAAGCCCGCTTGAGGATCCGGTGCAGGCAGCGTCCGCGGGACCGGGGCCGGGTCAGGTCGGGTGCGCGCTGATGGACGGTTGGGCCGGATCAGTGGTGCGGATTACTACGCGCCTGCTCGCGGATGAGCTGGTCGGCGGTCCACAGCGGTTGCAGCATGTGCCAGTCGGCGGGGTGCGCGGCGATTGCGGCGGCGAACCGGTCGGTCAGAGTCTGTGTCGTGGGCTGCACGCCGCCGGCAGTGTCGATCGCAGCGCCCACGTGGAAACCCCAGCCGTCGGGGGTGAACCAGCAGTGCACCGGCAGCAGCGGCGCACCGGTGTCGATCGCCAGCCGGGCCGGGCCTGCCGGCATGCGGGCCGGTTCGCCGAAAAAAGTGACCGACACACCCGCACCGGTCAGGTCGCGATCAGCGAGCAGCCCGACGATCCGTCCCTGCTGCAGCCGCGCGGTCAGCTGCGCGAACGGCGGTGCGGCGCCGCCGGTGAGCGGGACGATTTCGTATCCCAGGCGCTCACGGAACCGGACGAAGCGCCGGAACAACGACTCCGGTTGCAGCCGCTCGGCGACGACGGTCGGTGTGCAGACCCGCTGTACCAGCCACACTCCCGCCAGATCCCAATTGCCGCTGTGCGGCAGCGCCAGCACGGCCCCGTGCCCGTGCTCGACTGCCTCGTGGACGTGTTCGAGCCCGGTGGCCGCGGTTTCGACGATCGCGGCCAGCCACACCGGATCCATCGACGGCAGCCGGAACGCTTCGCACCAGTAGCGGGCGTAGGAGCGCAGGCTCGCGCGCACAATTTCGTCGGGCACCTGCGCCGGGGTGGTGGACAGCACCCGGGCCAGATTTCGGCGCAGCTGAACCGGTCCACCTCCCCGGGCCGCGCGGTCGGCCGCGACCTCGAACGATCGCATCGCCCACCGCTGCGGCAGGGCCCGCACCAGGCGCCAGCCAGCCGCGTACCCGAGATCCCACGCGCGGGCGGTCAGGGTCACTGACCAGCACCGGCCCCTGCTGAACACCGGCAGATCGTGGTGGCATCCGGCTGTGCACAGGTGTCGGTAGGTTCGGCGAGGTCACCGAACAGACGCGGGCACCGACGATTGTCGCCTTCCATCTCTCGAGTGTCCTCCCCATCATGTGGAGACGGCGCTACACAGAACCGGGCAATGGCCGTGGATCGGGGCCTGGGTTGTATGCATTCTGCCGGTGTCACTCGCGCAGGCACCAGGCGGTGGCTCGACCAGTCCCCGCCCGAGCGGAGGAGTCTCGATCAGTGCCCTGGATCGTGTGTTTCGTGCTCGTCGAGGGCGTGTTGCAGGGTGGTGTTGAGGGCTTGGGCCTCGGCGAGCTGGTCTTCGAGGATCACGATTCGGCACGCCCCTTCCAAGGAATTGCCGGCGTCGATCAGCTCGCGCACGCGCGCGGCGATACGCAGCTGATAGCGCGAGTAGCGGCGATGCCCGCCGGCGGAGCGTTGCGGGGTCAAAAGGCGTGCGGCGTCGAGGGTGCGCAGGAACGCCTGGGTGACGCCGAGGATCTCCGCCGCGCGGCCCATGCTGTAGGCGGGGAAATCTTCGTCGTCGAGTCTGTCTGTCCCACCCGCGCCGCCGGTGGGAGTCGTATCTGGTTGCTGCACAGCACCTCTCGGGGTTGTGAAACGACGGGAGGCCCCGGCGCGGGTGCGCCGGGGCCTGGGGTCTACATGAATGAAAGGGTCGAACTGTTCATCGGCCTCCACAGGCCGATGGCGTACACCGCACCCGAGACGTCTCGGGTCGCGGAACAGGATTGTCGACTACTCAGTGGCCACCACCTCCATACGTTCGGGTCCTGCCTGCGAAAATCGTTGCCTTGCTGTGCCCCGCCCCTCCGGCGGCGGTCCAGCAGCCAGAGGGCCAGCCGGATTCTCGCCTGCCCCGGAGGGGGCGGGGGTACCGCATACCAGGCAGTTCACCTGCCCAGTCACTCGATCTCTCACTTGAACGACAGTGAAATTACACAGCCACATACGGAATGTCTAGAGTTTCCACTACAGAATTTTTTCCGGGCACTGCCGATCGGCCAGCGGACGTCGCGCTGCTCGTGCGTGAGGTGCTGTCCAGTAGTAAGCCGCGTCGTATGCCGCCGCAACCCGCACGGTTCGAACCAGCCGCGGCAGTATCTCGAAGATCAACATCGCCAGTAAACGCACTACTTTGCCGCATACCGCGCTGACCGAACCGGCCAGCGCTGGGCATCGGAAGATCAACGGGCAGAGCGTCGTACGACCGCCGGCAGTGCACGCTCATGCCGATGAGCGAGTGATCCGAGTGGCTAGGGCGATGAGTACTGGCTGCGCCTTGCCTGGTGTGTCGGCGGGCGTTTCAGGGCTGGTATAGGCCTTTGAGGAATGCGACCGCGCCGGGTCGGCGTTGCCGATCGCGGCCCACTCACTGTCGTAGTCGTCACGGTGATCGATGACCAACCGGATCGCCTTGGTCCTGGTCGCTTCGTCGTACTTCGCAGGCATGATCTGCCCATCCTTCCCAAGAAAGAAGGTGAGCACCAAAGCCGGGGCGATTCACCGTGCCACACAGCCCCTCTCACCGGTTGACGGTCCTGTCGAGTTGAGTGTTCGTCGCTACGGCACTGCCTCGGCCGCAGCGAACCGGCCGAGGCAGTGGCGATGGGATCGGATCGCTGGATGCGTCCGGTCGGTTGCGGTGTCGGTCACTCACCTCGAGTCGATGGCTCGGATGTGCCTGTCCACGTTCGACACCAGCGGGTGCGGCTCCGCGGTGAGGATCGATAGGGCGGCGGCGACCTCGAGAACATCGGACTTCACATACGTCGCGGTCGTGCCACCTGCCTTGCCGTTATGTCCCGCATAGGCCCGGGCCACCGCGAAACCGAAGGTGCGTTCCACCCACGTCAACGTGGTGTGCCGCAGCCAGTGCCTGCTGATGCCCTGAACGGCCACCCAGGGCAGGATCTCGCCGACTCGGGTCCAGATGTAGTCGTATCGACGGGAACTGATCGGACGACCGTTGCGATAGCGCAGCAGCTGCCCGGATCGAGGAGCACCACGCTCTTGGGCATGGGCGAGCAGGTGACGCATCAAGGTCGGTGACACCGGCTGCCAGTGCTCGGTCTGGCCCTTCTCGCGCAGCAGGACCAAGCATTGGTCCTCGTCCAGATCATGGGGCCGCAGAGCCAGCGCACCGCCACGGCGGCAGGCGGTTTCGATATGCAGGCGCAGAACGAGTGAGTCGAGTTCCGGATCGTCACCGGAGGTCGCCGCGGCTGTGCAGATCTCAGCGAGCCGGTGGGGCGGGATCGCGTAGCGATGCGAGGGCTGACGAGCAGGTTTCGGCACCTGCCGGGCTGGATTGTCCGCACGCCGTATCCAGCCGCTGTCCTCGGCATAGCGATACACACAGCGGACCGCGCCGACGAAATGCTCGACCGCGCTACCTCCGCCCCGTGACGCGCGGCTCGCACGCGCGCTGGCCTGCACCTCGCGCGCTCCTCGAGGTCGAGCTTGGAGATCTCATCGAGTCGGCGGTCGTGCCAGTGCTTTTCGAGCCAGGACAGGTGGGTGTCGTAGGTGCGGAACGTGCCCGGTGTCAGCGTCGTGCGGACCTTCGGGACGACCTCGGCGAACGTCGGGGCCGAGGACCTGCACACCAGATCTGCGGGGGCGATGCCCATATGCGACAACAACAGCCGAGCCGCCGCCACCGTCTCCGCAGACGCACCCGCCGACGCGGTGGCGGTGCCGGGCGCACTCATCGGGACAGTCCGTCCAGAACAGGACCGAACACCTCGGCCAGCGCCACCGGCGTGTAGATAGCCAGACGCTTGCGGGATGGGTTGGCGAGCAACAGAACCTGATCACCGAGGAACAGATTCACCCGCCGCCGCCCGCGATACGGGATCCGGACGAAACCGGCCCGGACCATCATTGTCGCGCCTGGTGTCACGTCCGTCGCGGGCTCGGCGACCAGCACCGCGCCCTCGGTGCGCAGGCCCAGCCGGTGCCCTTCGGACCAGCCCAGCGCCGCGAAAAGCTGCCGGTCCACAATCCGGCCCCGTGACCGACCGTCGAGAGCCCATAGGCCAGATCCGACGGACGAAGCGGGGAGGCGGCGGCGCGATCATCGGGCCGTGCAGCAACTCCTGCAACGGCGCCTGCGGTGGCACCAGCAGCGGGATCATCGCGCGACTCCGGCCGCGCACAGGCACGCGAGCGCCGCGCCGGCAGTGGAGGTTCGGGGCATACCTGACAGATATCGTTGCAGGTCAGGGGGATTCGTCATGGTCATCCTCCGCGTGTGCGAGCGCACTCGAACACGCATTCCTCGGATGTGTCACCCATGCCACGATCTTGTGCGCGAGGCGGGACTTGAACACGTGCGGAGCAGGCGGGAAGTCGACGCCCAGGCGTGATTGCTTCCCCGTCGAGCTCTGGGCCTTCGGAATGCGCCACTCCGGCAGGCACGCTGTGAATGGGGAGTCAGGCCTGGAGTTTGGTCAGGAAGGGCAGGCAGAGTTTGCTGAGATGGTCCTGCCGGATCTGCGCGCAGTAAGGTCTGGACCAGAGGCTGGTGGCCAAGTTGGCCGCGCGGGAACAAGCTGGTGCGGGCTCGCCATAGTCGGTCGGGTCGGGTGCGATTGCTGAATCCGCCTGCTCGCCGACCATGAGGTTGTTGCCGTGCAGGACGATCCGGCGCTCCTGTAGAAAACCGGAAACTCCCGAAAAGCTCTCGCTCGGCTCCTACCCGGGCCACTCGGATGTGATGCGGCATCACGGGCCCCAGCGTCGGCTTCTCGCCCGACACTGCTCGCTTGGCACTCGACTTGGCTTGCTGACCGTGGGCTGCCGGTCTTGTACAGATCCGACCCATCCATTCGGTGGTTCGGGCAGACGAGCGGACTCGCCAAGGAGTCTCTGTTCGGCCAGCTCAGATGCGGTTTCCATCTTGCCAAGAACTTGCCAAGACAGCGCTGAACAGGTCGGACTGAACGGCACTGGACGGACGGAACGCTTCCGGCGCGCCGCCGATCCGTGCGCCCCTCCGCGTATCGAATCCGCGGCCTGCGGCGGTGATCCAGAACTCCGGATCACCGGTCCATCGGGCTGGCGCCCTCAGCCCGCAATGGGACCGAATGATGTGTCTAGCTGCGCAAACGTGTCAGTTCGTCACGGTGTTTCTCGCGCCGCGGCGGCGTCTGAACCACGCCAGCCCGGTCCATGAAGCCAGCACGCACAGCGCCACCAGGATTCGCACCAGGTCGAGTGCGTCGCGCGGGTAGAGCACGCCGGTGATGTAGTAGTCGATGAACCCGCTCGAGGGCAGGCCCGCCTCGCCGGCCCGATGCCGAGCCCAGTTCTCCAGATTCGTCAGCGGGCACTCGATGGTGAACAGCACCGTGCTGAATCCCCAGCCGAAGGCGAGCAGGTGCAGCCAGATGGTGCGCGGCCAGCGCCAGGCGATGAAACCGCCCACCACCACGTAGGCCACGAACAGGAAGTGCACGATCGCGGTCGTGTCGGCCAGCAGCCGGTAGCCCATGACCCCAGGATAGAAGTGATCAGCCCAGGTACTCCGATTCCAGGACAAGATCTTTGAGCAGCGACTGGTATTCGACATGGGTGTCGTGCTCGATGGTCCGCCAGCTCGCGCCCTCGGCCTCGTGCAGGTAGCGGCGGTACTCCGGGGCGCCCGGGATACGCACATTGTCGGCGACCGCGATGCTGCCCGGATGCAGCCAGCCGGCCGCCAGGATGGTTTTCAGATCGGGCAGGTACGCGCTCTTGTCATGATCTATGAAGATGAAATCGAGTGCGCCGGAACCGAATCCGTACTCGCTCGCGAGCCGCTCGACCGTCTTCCCGCCGTCGCCGATCGTGCCCACCACCACGCTCACCCGGTCGGCGAGCCCGGCATGTGCCAGCAGGGTCCGGGCGATCTCGGCATTGTCGGGATTGAGCTCCACCGACACCAGGCGCGCCCCGGGGGAGAGGGCCCGCCCGATCCGGACCGCGCTGTACCCGCAGTAACCGCCCAGCTCGAGCGCCAGTTTCGGCGCGGCCCGCTGCACGGCGGCGTCGAGGATCAGCCCCTTCTCGTCCCCGACGTTCACCAGCATGCTCCGCGTACGGGCGAAGCCGTCGTAGGCCGCGAGCACGCTCTCCGGATCACCCGCGGTGGAATGGGTGAGTACGTAGTCCCGGGCGGCGTCCTCGCGGCCATCGCCCACCTGCCCGGTCCGCATGAAAGTCGGCCCGCCCAAGGCGAATCGAATCACCGACCAGCGCAGGAACGGCAGTCGCTCCCGCAGCGTGGTGGTCAAGGATTTTCCACTCATGAGATCGTCCGTTCTCGTAGTGGGGGAGTGCGTCGATTATGGTCCTGCGCTGGGACGTTGGGGTAGGGCGGGGTGCTGTCCGAGAGGCCTGAGCACGGATAGGGAGTCTCCTTCGGCGGGAAAGGGGGCCTGAACCGGCATGGCGTCGTTGAATAGTGGATAGAACATATCGATACGGACATATGCGCATCTAAACATGAATAATCCCCTCATTAGAAAAGTCCTGAACCAGCCCCATCACCCTCAAAAGCAGCCAAGAGGGGAGGTGCCAGGGCAGGCCCAGGTGGGGTGAGTTACCAGTTGGAGGGTTCGTAGTCCTTGAGGAAGCATCCGTAGAGGTCGTCGCCGGCTTCGCCGCGGACGATCGGGTCGTACACGCGGGCCGCGCCGTCGACCAGGTCGAGGGGTGCGTGGAAGCCTTCCTCGGCCAGGCGGATCTTGGTGTAGTGCGGCCGCTCGTCGGTGATCCAGCCGGTGTCGACGGCGGTCATCAGGATCTTGTCGCCCTCGAACATCTCGCGCGCGCTGGTGCGGGTCAGCATGTTGAGTGCGGCCTTGGCCATGTTCGTGTGCGGGTGGCCGGCGCCCT
The DNA here is from genome assembly GCF_042754245.1 of Nocardia sp. NPDC059228. Classification (NCBI taxonomy): domain Bacteria; kingdom Bacillati; phylum Actinomycetota; class Actinomycetes; order Mycobacteriales; family Nocardiaceae; genus Nocardia; species Nocardia sp. NPDC059228. The sequence goes on from NZ_JBHZAL010000013.1 coordinate 12,698, forward strand.
TGTAACCGCGTGCGAAAACGCCTTCCATGGCGGACACATTCACCACGTACTTGCGCCGGGCCGACGCCGCGGCCATGGACGGGCGCAGCCGGGAGATGAGGATGAACGGTGCGACCGAGTTGCACAGCTGCACTTCGAGCAGTTCGGTGGCGTCGACCTCGCCGACGGTCTGGACCCAGCTGTTGGTGTGGGCGAGGTCGGGGACGAGTCCGCCCGCATCGATGGCGACGCCCTGCGAAATGCGTTCCGGCGTGGCCGATCCGGCGACCAGGGCCAGGTCGGTGATGTCGGCCGCGGTGAGGTCGGGTGTGAGGGAGGCGGTGAGTGCGGTGGGGTGCGCCTGCATGGTCTTGCCGAAGCTGATCACGTCGGGCAGTTCGCCCGCGGGTAGGGGCCCGTTCTCGGCTTCGACCAGGGCGCTGTAGGCCCCGGCGGTGCGGCGCACGGTCTGTGCGGCGTTGTTGATGAGGATGTCGAGTGGGCCCTGTGCGGCAATGTCATCGGCGAGTGCGACGACCTGTGCGGGGTCGCGGAGGTCGATGCCGACGATCCGGAGCCGGTGCAGCCAGTCGGCGCTGTCGGGCTGGGCGGCGAAGCGGCGAATGGCGTCGTTGGGGAAGCGGGTGGTGATGGTGGTGTGTGCGCCGTCGCGGAGCAGGCGCAGGGCGATGTACATGCCGATCTTGGCGCGGCCGCCGGTGAGGAGGGCGCGTTTGCCGGTGAGGTCGGTGCGGGCGTCGCGTTTGGCGTGGCTCTTGGTGGCGCAGTCGGGGCAGAGCTGGTGGTAGAAGGCGTCCACGCGGGTATAGCGCTGTTTGCATATGTAGCAGGGGCGCGGTCGCAGCAGGGTTCCGGCGCTGGCTCCGGTGGTGGTGGAGCTGATCGGGATGCCGGCGGTTTCGTCGTCGATGCGGTTGGGTGAGCCGGTGGCGGTGGCGGCCACGACTTCGCGGTCGGCTTCGGAGATGGCGTCGCGGGCGGCGATGCGCTTGTTGCGCTTGAATTTCTTGAACATGTGCGCGACGGCCCGCTGCACGGTGACGGAGTCCGGGTGTTCCTTGTCGAGCTGTCCGGCCTGTTCGAGGACGCGCAGGCAGATGGCGAGGTCGCCGGGGTCGATGGCCGGTGCGTCGGACTGTGGTACCGGGGTGGTCTGCTCGGCCATCGGAAGCTGCGGTGATCCTTCGTGCGCGGGGTGGTGGACGAGCCATTCTCTCAAAGGGCCGGATATGGGAAACGCCCGGCCGTTGCGGGGCCGGGCGTTGTGGTGTGGGGTGCGGTCAGTTGGCTGTTGTGCCGAGGGGTGCGAGGGCGTCGGCGTCGTCGTCGCGGCCGAGTTCGCGGGCGCGTTCGGCGAGCCGGGTTTGCAGGCGGGCGGGGATCTCGTCGCGGACCTGAATGAGGGCGTGCCACACCGTGTCCGGAGTCTCAGTGGTGAGGGCGGTGAGGAATTCCTCGATGTAGTCCATGTCGTCGATGAGGGCCAGGACGCGGGTGCGGCCCTCATGGTCCTGGGCGGGGGGATCGAGGCGAGTGGGGACACGCGGATCTTCTCGACCTTGGCCGAGGTGAATCAGTCCCGGTCGGGCGATTGTTGACGCATTGTTGACACGCCGCCAATAGCCGTGCACGCTGAGGGGCGAGGCGCTCAGGCGCACCCTTTTCAGGCAAGCGAGGAACGGACGATGGCACGCCCCGCATGGAGCGACGACGAGGTCGAGGCGGTACGAGGATTGGCGAGCACCTTCTTCGAGAAGGAGGTGATTCCGCACGAGGAGAAGTTCATCGCCCAGGGGCATCCCGACCGCGCGCTCTACAACCGCGCCGGTGAACTGGGCCTGCTGTGCGCGGCCATCCCGTCCGAATACGGTGGTGGCGGTGGCACTTTCGCCCACGAAGCGGCGATCATCGAGGCCCAGGCGCACTGCGGTGACGGTTCACTGGGCATGTCGGTGCACTCCTCGATCATCGCGCCCTACCTTCACGAGTTCGGGTCCGAGGAACTCAAGAAGCGGGTGCTGCCGAAGGCGGCCAGTGGTGAGATGGTGCTCTCGATCGGCATGACCGAACCGGGAACCGGCTCGGACCTGCAGAACATCAAGACCCGCGCGGTGCGTGAGGGCGACGAGTACGTCATCACCGGGTCGAAGATCTTCATCTCCAACGGGTGGCTGTGCGACGGCATCATCATCGCCTGCAAGACCGACCCCGCCCTGGGCGCGGCCGGTGTCTCGCTGATCTTCGCCGAAGTGGGCGACGACACTCCGGGTTTCACCCGCGGCCGCATCCTGTCCAAGATCGGCGGCAAGGGACAGGACACCGCCGAGCTGTTCTTCGACGGCCTGCGGGTGCCGGTGTCGAACCTGCTGGGCCCGGCCGAGGGCCAGGGCTTCTATCAGATGATGCAGATGCTGGCCCAGGAACGCCTGGTCACCGCGATCATGGCGGTGGCGATGACAGAGAAGGCGGTCGAGCTGACCGTCGACTACACCAAGGGCCGCGAGGCGTTCGGCAAGCCGCTGTTCGCCATGCAGAACACCCGTTTCGAGCTGGCGGAGTGCGCGACCATCGCCAAGGTCGGGCGCGTGTTCCTCGACGACTGCATCACCAAGCATCTGCGTGGTGAGCTGGACATCCCCACCGCGGCCATGTCGAAATACTGGTTGACCGACCAACTCGGTAATGTGGTGGATCGCTGCCTGCAGTTCTTCGGCGGCTATGGATACATGACCGAATACCCGATTTCCCAGCTGTACACCGGCGCTCGGGTCCTGCGAATCCTCGCGGGAGCCAACGAGGTGATGAAGGATCTCATTGCCCGCTCACTCTGATATCGACATCGAGCCGCCCGCGTCCGAGGACGCGGGGGACGCGCCGTCGCGGCGTCGCCGGCTCGAACCCGACGAACGCCGGGCGCAGATCCTGTCCTGCGCCATCGACATGTTCGGCGAACGTCCGTACGCGGCCGTGTCCACCGCCGAGCTGGCCCAGCGGGCCGGGGTGGCGCGCGGGCTGATCAATCACTACTTCGGCAACAAGCGGGACCTGTATCTCGCGGTGGTGCGGCGGATGGTGACGCTGCCGCGGCCGGAGAAGATGATCGTGCCCGCCGGGACCACCCGGGAGCGGGTGGACGCCAGCGTCTCGTGGCTGCTGGACACCATCGGTGAGCACGGCAGCACCTGGGTCAAGGTCACCGGGCACGAGGGCGTCGGCGACGACCCCGAGGTGCAGCGCATCCTCGACGAGGCCGACTACGCTGCGGCCGACCGCATGGTGCAGATGATGGGGCTGAGCGAGTCGCTGCACTCGGCCGAATTGCGGGCGCTGGTGCGCTGTTACGGCGGGCTGGTGAAAGCGGCCGGGCGCGAGTGGATCGTGCGCGGCAGCCTGACCCGCGAGCAGGTGCACCACCTGCTCGCGGACGCGCTGCTCACGCTGGTCAGCGACACCTTCCCGAAGGTCGACGCGGGACGCTGAGTGCGATGTCCGGCACCGATCGATCGCGGTGCCGGACATGGTGATCGCGGTGCCGGGCACCGGCGTCCGGGTGCGGCACGGAGTTCAGACGGCGGCGAGCTCCTCGACCTGCCAGGTCACCCCGGTGGTGGCGAGGTGGTCGAGGAAGCTCGCGGCGTCGAATGCTTGTGCCGGGGCGAGGGTTCCGGCGGGAGCGCCGTCGGCGACCAGTCGGCGTGCGGCCTCGACGGCGATGACCGCGGTGGAGGCGTAGGCGTTGAACCCGGTCACCCAGCCGCGGGCGCGGCGGCCGTCCACGCCGGTGGCCTCGGCGAGCATGAACCAGCGGGCGGCGTCGAGCGCGGCCGCGTCGGGGACTTCCGGAAGGCTTTCGGCGACTTCGGAATTCAGGCTCGCGAACAGCTCGCCGACCTCGCTGCGGATCACCCCGCGCACGCGGGGCGTCTCGAGATGACGGGGGATGGTGTAGACGCCCGGCAGCGCGAGAGTACTCATGGGCACTGGCTCGGCCTCGCCCGGTTCGAGCAGGGTGGATTCCGGTTCCTGCACCGATTGCCAGCTGCCGTCGCGATATTCGATCTGCTCGGTGACCATGATGGCGGCCATCGAGCGTGCGGTGCCCCGGGACGCGGCGCCGGGGCGGCGCAGGTCGGCGATGACCACCTCGGTGATCGGCGCCCCGAGGCGGGCAGCGGTGAGCGAGGCGATGAGATCACCGGGTACGCCGTCGTCGGTGACGGCCGGAATGACCGTGACCCCGGCCTGTTTCGCGGGTTCGTCGTAGGTGGTGAGGATCTTGTGCAGGTAGGCGGGCTCGCCGGTGGTGTCGAGGTAGGGGCGGCGGGCGGCGATGGCGGCGCGCACGACCGGTTCGCCCCAGCGGGTGAAGGGTCCGGCGGCATTGATCACCGCGTCGGTGCTCGCGAACGCGGCGGTGAGGGCGGCGGTGTCGTCGAGGTGGGCGACGTGGATCTCGGCGTCCGGGATCGCGGCCTGGTCGGCGATGCGGCGCAGGCGGTCCGGGTCGCGGCCGACCAGGACCGGGGTGAGGTCGCGGCGGACGAGCTCGGCCGCGACGAGAGAACCGGTGAAACCGCTGGCGCCGTGCACGGCAATACGCATGGGAGACAACTCCATCGAGTGAAGGGTGCGAGCCGCTCTATCGGCTCGCAGTTCACGCTATGGATCACGATCCGGACGATCCATGCTCGAAAGTCCGGTCCCGATATCCGATCGTCCGGCGACGGTGGAATGGCGGTACGGTTGGGTGGTGGACATTCTCAGCGACGCGGTCGCCGCGATGCGGCTGGGCACCCCGCACTCCAACCGGACCGTCAAGCACGCGCCCTGGCGCACGCATTTCCCGGCGCAGGGCAACAGCGCGGGATTCCATGTGGTGCTGCAGGGTTCGTGCTGGCTGCTGCCCGACGGCCGGGAACCGGTGCACCTGCAGGTCGGTGACGTGGCGTTCATGCCGCGCAGCCGCGGCCACGCCATCGCCGACAGTCCCGAACCCGGACGTGACGGGGGCGAGTCCGGCGCGGAGACCGTATTGCTGTGCGGCGCCTATTCTCTCGACGACTCGCGCCCGCACCCGGCGCTGGCGGAACTGCCCGAGGTGATCCATCTGCCCGCCCGCGTCGGCCATCACAGCCCGTTGCGTGCCGCCATCGATCTGCTCGGTCACGAGCTCGACACCCAGGACGGGTCCGGGGCGATCGCGCCGCTGCTGGAGGTGTTGTTGCTGTTCATGCTGCGCGCCTGGCACGATGCCCACCCCGTCGGCACCGGATGGGTTGCGGCACTGCGGGATCCGGCCGTGCACACCGCCCTGCAGGCCATTCACGCCGAGCCGGGCGCGCCGTGGACGGTGCAGTCCCTCGCGGCCCGCGCCGGGGTATCGCGCTCGGTGTTCGCGCAACGCTTCACCGCTACCCTCGGCACCGGCCCGCTGACCTACCTGACCTGGTGGCGCATGACCTGCGCGGCGCGGCTGCTGCGCGAGTCGGACGCCCTGCTGCGGGTGGTCGCGGAAAAGTCCGGCTACACCTCCGAATACGCGTTCGCCAAAGCATTCAAACGCGAATTCGGGGTGGCTCCCGGACAATTCCGCGCCCAGGGCCGACCCGAAGCCGCCTAGGGGAGCAGCACCAGCCGCCCGCGCAGGCCGCCTTTCTCGAAGCGAGTGTGCGCGGCGGCGGCCTCGGCCAGTGGGAAGGTCTCCGCGACGCGCAGGGTGAGCGTGCCCGCCTCGACCAGATCCACCAGTTCGGCCAGGCGGCGGCCGTCGGGGGCCTGTTGCACCGTCGTCACTGTGATCCCGCGCTCGGCGGGCGGGGTCACCGGCGGCAGCAACGCCACGAACGCGCCGCCGTCGCGCACCAGCGGCAGCAGTGACGCACCCAGCAGCGCGGCATCGATGACGGCGTCGACGCCGCCCGCGCCCACCCGCTGCCCCAGATCCTCACCGCGCGTAGCGAATTCGCTCGCACCCAGTGACGTCACCAGGTCGTCGTCCCCGGGCCCGGCCACGGCGATCACCGTCGCGCCCCGTGCCGCGGCCAACTGCACCGCGTATCCGCCGACACCGCCGGCCGCGCCGGTCACCAGCACCCGGGCTCCGGGGGCCGCCGCCACGGCCAGGTCCGCGGTGATCGCATTGAGCGGCAGGGTCGCCGCGGCGGTCAGATCGACGCCGGTCGGGGCGGCGGCGACCAGCTCGGCCGCGATCGTCACGTACTCGGTGTAGGCGCCGTCGAAGGTGGCCAGCCACGGAATCAGCCCGACCACCGGCCGACCCGGCTCGGCATCGGCCACACCCGGACCGGCCGCCTCGATCCAGCCGGAGAATTCGACGCCGGGCACGTAATGGTCGCGCTCGGGCAGCAGCGCGGCGAACGCCCCGGCCCGCGCCCCGATATCGACCGGATTGACCGGGGCGGCAGCGATCTTCACCAGCACCTCACCCGGTCCCGGGACGGGTACGGGGGTGTCGATCAGGTCGAGGACCTCCGGACCGCCGAAACGGGAGAAAGCAACAGCACGCATGGGAATGCTCCTGTGACTGCGAAGGAATGAAGGTCCACCGGTGGGACGCCGCCGCGCCGGGTGGGGCGGGGCGTGGATTCACCGTAGGCCGGTGTCCGGGCGCCCGGCCAGTAGGCACCGAAAAGTACCCAGGTCACCGGTGAGAGCGCGGATCGCGACCCGGACCGGTCCCGGCGGGCGGGAATGCGCACGCCACCGCGTCGGCTGTACCTGCACAGCCAGTTGTCGATCCGGGCTCGCGGGCGGGCCCGCACCAGGGGAGTGACGATGCCGACCACCACCGCCGCGCAACGCCGGGAACAGGCCAAAGTCGAGTACAACGCCTTCCTCGCCGCCTGCCCCACCAACCAGATGCTCGGCACCATCGGCGACAAGTGGACCTGCCTGATCCTGGCCGCGCTCGGCCCGGGACCGCGCCGATACGGCGAGATCGGCGCGACCGTGGCCGCGGTCAGCAACAAGATGCTCACCCAGACCCTGCGGACCCTCGAACGCGACGGCCTGGTGGCGCGGCGCATGACCGCGCAGGTACCGGTGCGCGTGGACTACTCGCTGACCCCGCTCGGGCAGAGCTTGCTGGTGATCCTGACCCGGCTGCAGCAGTGGGCCGAGGGCCACATGGAGGAGGTGCTCGCCGCGCGCGCCGAATTCGACAGCGCCGGCGGGAATGCGTCGTGATCTTGATGTGTTGGCCGCTGATATGGCATTCGACTACCTGGGCAAGTTCGGTGCATGGCAGTTCTACACGCAGTTCACCCCCGAAGCGGTGCGTGAACTCGAAGAGTTCGGCTACGGCGCGGTCTGGCTGGGCGGATCACCGCCGGCCGACTGGGACGGTTACGAGAAACTGCTCGCCGGGTCGGAATCGATCGTCGTGGCCACCAGCATCGTCAACGTGTGGGGCTCCACCGCCGAGGCGGCCGCGGACACCTACCTGCGGCTCGCGGAGAAATTCCCCGGCCGGTTCCTGCTCGGCATCGGCGTCGGTCACCCCGAGCACACCGGCGCCTACACCAAACCCTATGACGCCCTGGTGAACTACCTCGACATCCTCGACGCTCGCGGCGTCCCGCAGGAGGGACGCGCACTGGCCGCGCTGGGCCCGCGGGTGGCGGGACTCGCGCGCGAGCGCAGCGCCGGCGCCCTGCCGTATCTGACCGTGCCCGAGCACACCGCCGAGCTGCGCGGCATCCTGGGCCCCGACAAGCTGCTGGTCAGCGAGCACAAGGTGGTCCTCGACGAGGACAGCGCGCGGGCGCGGGTCGCCGGCCGCGAGAAGGCCGGGTTCTATCTGGGCCTGGTCAACTACGTGAACAACCTGCGCCGCTTCGGTTTCGACGAGACCGACCTGACCCAGCCCGGCAGCGACCGGTTCGTGGATGCGGTCGTCGCGCACGGCAGCGCCGCCCAGATCGCCGACCGGCTCGCCGAACACGTGCACGCCGGTGCGAACCATGTCGCGCCGCAGGTCGTGGGCGGGGACTATCTCGAGGTGCTGCGCACCCTCGCGCCGCTGCTGGCCGAACGACTGAACTGAATCCGGCACGAACCGATTCTGGGTGCCCGCTATGATCCGGGCACCCGGAATCGGCTGGTTTCAGTGTGATTCGAGGCTGTCGAGCGTCTTGTCGAGGCGCGAAGCGCGGGTTGTCGCGGTTCTCGCCCGCAGCAACTCCAGCACGATCGCATACTGGCGGGTCCGGTCCAGGGCGTCGAACACCTGCCGGGCGCGGGGCCGATCGGCCAGCGCGGCAGCCAGATCCGGCGGCACCGTGAAGTTCGCCTGCGACGGGTAGGCCGCGGCCCACCGCCCGTCCGCGCGGGCCGCTTCGACCTCGGCGAGTCCCGGCGCGCGCATGCGCCCGGCGGCGGTGAGGTGGGCGACCTTGTCGACATTGACCTGCGACCAGTGGCTGCGCGGGCGGCGCGGCACATACTTCTGCAGGTAGTAGTCGGCGTCGATGGCCTTGCGCTGCCCGGAGATCCAGCCCCAGCACAGCCCGACCTCGACCGCCTCGTCCTCGGTGAGCGTGGCGATGCCCGAGCCCTTCTTGGCCATGCGGATCCAAACCCCTTCCGGGCGTGCGTGATTGGCTTCGAGCCAGGTGTCGAAGGCGGCGGCGTCGGGGAAGGTCACCGGATCCATGACCGTCACTGTGGCAGACGGCACCGACATTCGAACTCTCCACCACGCCGGAAAATTGTCCCAGACAGATCTGGTCGCGGTGGCCGCCGCGCCGCTACCGTGGATCGATGACGACCTCCAGCTCCGCCGCCGCTGCCGGACTGCCCACCGGGGTGCACGGCACCGCCGAACCCCGATTCGACTCCGCCATCACGACTTTCGCCCGCGTCTTCGCCGGCCGCCGCGGCAACGGCGGCGCACTGGCGGTCTACCAGCACGGCGAACCGGTCGTCGATGTCTGGGCCGGCGCCGCCGACGCCCACGGCACCCCCTGGACCGCCGACACCGGCGCCATGGTCTACTCCGCGTCCAAGGGTGTCTCGGCGACCGTGCTGGCGCGGCTGGCCGACCGCGGCCTGCTCGACTACTCCGCGCCCGTCGCCGAATACTGGCCCGAGTTCGCCGCCAACGGCAAGGCCCGCACCACCGTCACCGAACTGCTCAGCCACCGCGCCGGCCTGTCGGCGCTGCCCGCCGCCACCCCCGGCGAGGTCCTCGACCACGAACTCATGGAAGCGCGCCTGGCCGCCGCGAAACCCGACGACCTGCTGGGCACGCCGATCTACCACGCCCTCACCATCGGCTGGCTCATGAGCGGGCTGGCCCGCGCCCTCACCGGCCGCGACATGACCCAGCTCTACCGCAGCGAGGTCGCCGACCCCCTCGGCGTCGACGGCATCCACCTGGGCCGCCCGCCCGCCGGGTCCCGCACCCGGCCCGCCCACCTCGTCGGCTCCCTGAAAACCCTTGCCGAACGCAGCATCCCGGCCCCCGTCGCCGCCGCCGTCCCACGCCTGCCCCGCCTGCTGCGTGCCCCGCTCTCCTCGATCTACGTGCCCGGCCTGGAATCCATCTTCCGCGGCGACGACCCCGCCATCCTCGACACCGCCCTGCCCGCCGGCAACGCCGTCTGCACCGCAACGGCATTGGCGAAAATGTACAGCGCCCTGGCCTGCGACGGATATGTCGACGGCCGCCCCTACCTGTCCACCCCGACCGTCCGCGAACTCGAACGCATCCGCACCTACCGCCTCGACCGCAGCCTGCTGGTCCCGTTCTGGCACCTGGGCTATCACAGCCTCCCCGCCGCGCGGGCACCCCGCGGCTACGGCCACGTCGGGGCCTTCGGCTCCACCGGCTGGACCGACCCCCGCTCCGGCATTTCCGTCGGGTTCGTCCACAACCGCATGTCCCTGACCTGGAGCCCCCTCGACCAAACCCTCGTCGTGGCCCTGCTCCACCTCATCCTGCGCGCCGCCCGCGAACCCGCCCTCGACATCGGGCAGCCCACCGCCGGCGCCGCCTGAGCAGGCCGCGACGCGAAAAGCCCTACGACACAACACGATCGGGGGTCGGATCGTGTCCGCGACCGGAATCCTGGCAGCCCCGCGTCTCTGTCGCTCGGGCCGTGTCACCGCCAGGCGTCCGTGGTTTCGGTGCGAGGCCTCGGGCCGAGCGGTGGGCAGTTGCGGCAAGGGAATCACCTCGGTTCGTCATCGATGTGCACACCGATCACCCTGCAGCGCAGGAACTTCTCGATGGCGGTAGTGCCCGCGACGAGCTGACGCTGCGGGTCGGCGAAGTCGAAAGGCTTGGCGTGTCATGTTGATTCACCCATACCGTGTCGACGTCGACGCGTTCGGCAATCGAGGTCGCGTAATCGGCATGGCGATTCCATGCCGAGGCGCCGAGGCGGTGTGAGCGTCCTTCGAGCAGGTGGAGACGGTTTCCGGGTCGTCGTAGCACTGCCGGAAACACCGGTCCACAGTGTTTGTTACACGGCGGCGGCGTGATCACGGGCCAGTGTGGGCTCGAGGAAGTGTCCGGGTGTGCTGGTGCCCCGGGCCGCCCGACTGCGAGCAGGACCGCGCCGCGGCGCAGTGCTGCTCGCAGGCGGCTCTGTGCATGGCGCAGATGACCCCGGCTGCACAGAGGTCCCATCGATGTCTTCGGGTCTCTGCCGCCACTCTAGGCTTTACGTAACGGTGTGTTACATAACTACTCGCGTGGTGGTAGGTGGTCTGAACAGGCCATATCTGCGAGGTTGCCGACCTCTGCACCCGGTCGCTGCCCGATTCAGGCCCAGAGAAACGTAGCGTGATTACATGCAACTATGAGTGAGGGAGCGGGGCCGCGGATGGGCTGTCCACGGGACGAATCGAAGGATCAGGCCGTGCTGGTGGCGGCTCGTCGGCTGCTGGCCGAGGTCGGTTACCAGCAGACGGCGATCGCGGCGATCTCACGGCAGTCGGGTGTGAATACGCCGGCGATCTACCGCCGCTGGCCGACTCGGGAGGCGTTGATCGAGGAGGCCGTGCACGGCCCCGGCGGGCATCCGCTGCCGATGGAGACCGGTGACCTGCGCGAGGATCTGAAGACCTGGGTCCAGATCTTCCTGGCCCGCGCAGCGCGCCCCGCCGCGCGCGCGGGCTTCCCGGGTCTGTTGGCCGACACCCGGACCGAACAGGCACGGGCTCGATTGACCGCCCTGGGTGCGCCTGTGCGACAAGCATTTTCGGACTTGATCGACCATGCCGTGCAGCGCGGCGACATCAGCGCCGATGTCGACACCGAGTTTCTGTTCGATCTCCTGGCCGATTCCACATCCATGCGCGGGCTGCGACGCGGGCTCGACGACGCCGACGCCTACGTCGAAACCCTCGCCGGCGCACTCTATGTGGTCGCGGCACGACACGGCCCATGAGGGGCCAGTGACGAGAAAAGTCACGGTTAGCGGCTGTGGGCGTGGCCGGCAGAACGTGCCGGCGGGCGATGAAGACATCGATGCTGCCGTAGCGCGCAAGGATCTGCGCGAGCAGTTCGTGCACGGTCGATCCCACCAGATCGGTCATGTCACCCCATTACGGTTCACCGACCGGCCGGGCAGGTTCTGTGCGGCATGCTGCACGACAATCTCGATCAGGCAGCCAATTCCGAGAAATCGGTGACCTTCCGTGCCTGGGCACTCTTGATTCGTGCCACCAGCGCGGTAATCCCGCGTCGCTGGACGGCGATGACGAGGCCCTGACCGGGTACGTCGGCCAAAGTACATCTCGTATGCCCCCAATTACTGCCGAGGACCCTCAGCTCCACTGCAACCCCACCTCACCAGCAAGAACAGAGTGTGTTGTGGGTCGCCATTCACCGCCGTACCCGCACCCAGCCTGCACCGCAGCTCACTCACCAGCATCGCCACATACGTCAGCCCTTCAATCGAGAGGTCCTCGCAAGACTCACCGATTTCAACGACCACCTGCCCAGAGTCGTCGCACATCACGCTGGCGACAGCCACGAATCCAGCTGGCGGCGCAGGGATTGAAAAGTTGACCAAACCTACCATGGAGGGCGCGGTGACGACCCACCTTCGAAACCACCAGTCGCCCTTCCGGATCGGCGCAGGATGAGGAGACACCTTCACGCGTTGCGCAGCTCTCAGATACTGATCGTCATCTTCACCCATCGTCTCCACCATCCCCGTACAGAACTGCCTACCAGGCCAACTGCCAGCGCACCACACGACGGAGATTCTCGGCACAGCCGTTCCATGTTCATCAGATCTAGGAGAGGAAGGCCCCGTCACCGCCGTCATGGCTCGTGAGGGCCAGTGACGCGAAAAGTCACGTTAAGCGGCCCGCAGGCGCCCCTTGGATTCCGGAATGCGTTGCCTGGCAGCATGTTCCTTCGCAGTTCGCGGCATGCGACATCGACGCTGCCCACCGGTGTCGGCAGCGGTCAGCCCGCTTCGTTGTTGGGATTCTCAGGCCCGGAGGAACCCGGTAGGGCCTGCCGCTGGTGCGCGCCGCACAGCTCGCGCATCCGATGGCCCGATCGTACTGTCTCGCACCGACATCGGTGTACCCGCCCCGGCGCCGCGGTGATGCGGCCACGACCACCGACGACGGCCTCGATGTCGCGCAACGCACGCTCGGCCGGGATCGACCATGGCGGATGGCTCGAATGCTGGGTAATGCCGGTCGAGCAGATCGACAATTACGACATCCTGCAGATATGGCTTCCGCCGCACGCAGCGGATGCCCTCGTAGTCATTTCGGCCGAGCAGGGCTAGCAAGCAGAAGGGCCCGCGCTGCCGACATGGCTGCCGCGCAGACTGATTCAGCCCTTCAGGTCGTGTGCGACCTGGACCAGGAATGCGGCTACCGCGTAGACATCGGCGGTCCCGAGGAGTTCTTGCTCGGGGCTCTGCTTCACGAAACTCATTTCCAGGGTCCATGTCCCGTCATAGACACGGACCTCCGTCCAATTCGGGAACGGCGTGCCCACACGGGCCTTGTCCTCGAAACCAGCGACAGGTCGGCAGTCGGTGTCCACGTCCGGCGGCCCGTCGTCGATCCGATCGTTGACCGCCTGGAGCATGCCGATCCGGTCCTTGCCGTCGTGGAAGCTGCCGCAGATGGTCGACCAGCCGACGATCCCACCAGGCTCGGTGTTGCCACCGGGGCCGTCCGTGCGCGCGGCGTCCATTCCCAGCCCATGGAGGGGAAGGACTCGTAGCGGCTACAGAGCGTGGCGGCGTCGTATTTGGAGGGCTGGGTGAAGTGAACCGACGAGCCGGACGGCGAGCAGCCGACGATCCCGAACAGCACCGAAATGACAAGAACGACAACGCGTGTGGCTCTCATCGGCGTCGCCGCGGTCGCCGCCGGGGCGATTGCTTGCTGAACTGGTCGATCAACTGCTCGTAGGCCAGGCGCTGTTCGGCGGGCAGGTCGCTGATGTACCGGATCGACCCGCCGGCGCGTTCCTTTTCGCGCTGCTGCCACAGCAGATCGAACCCCGCCCCCGGATCCACACCGTGCCTGCGCTGTACCCGAGCAAGCTCGCCCGGGCGGCCCCTCCATTCCAGCTACGTCCAGAAGCTCAAACCCCGCCCCTCGTATCGTCGAAGCCCGCCGGTCGCGGATCATCGACCCGGATCGTAGCCGCCGCACCGTGATCCGGTCACCCGCGCAAGCCCACCGGCAACCGCCGGAAGCCCGACGTTGTGTCCGTCCGGACCGAATGCCGGTAGGTCAGTGCTCCGCGCCCGGATCGCCCCGATCGGGGCCGGATTCCCCCTCGAGAAGATCTCGCTCTATTTCGCCGCCCCGCTGGTGGGTCACGACGGGATATTGCCGCCTCACCCCGGATAAGTGCGGTTATCCCAGGTAACCCGCCCGGATGCCCTGGTCACCCGGTTTCCGGGCCGGATTCTGCCCGACCGGCACCACCCGGGGCCCGTTCCTGCAGGACGACCCGTCACGGTGACGGAACCGCCGGGGCTCCGGGGACGATGCCCGACCGGGCCGGTGACGGCGTTCGGGCCGCCACTGCCGCGTCTCCACACTGGGCACGCCCGCGGATTCCCTCCAAGTCAGAGACGAGTAGTGCGCTACGCATCCGGTCGAGACGGCCAACTGCTGTGATTGAAGGGCAACCAACACCAGGAGGGGATCATGGCCAACGTTCAGGACACTGTCACGGGCCACAAGCTGTTCGAGAAAATGATCAAGGTGCCGGGGATAAACCGGTTCAACTCGGTCTTCGCCTCGATAACGGAGATCGACACTCAGGGCGTACCAGGCATGGGACTGGCGACTCTGGCCATCAACCAGGTTGTCCCCATTGACAACGCGGTGATTGTTCGTGGCTTCATCGAATGGGATAGCGACCTCATGGTTCGCATCAGCGTCCTCGCGCCGTGACTCAGACAGTCGTGTGCAGCGCCTGATCAGGCCGCGTCGCGGAGAGTGCGCCGGCTGCTGTGGTGCAGGGCCAGCACGTCCCCCACCCGGAACACGGTCCCCCACTCCTCCACGCAGCCGTTGCGTCTCTCGCGTCGGCGCGGTCGCCGGCGCTACGGCTGCCTGCGAGCCCTTGCGGCCGGAGGTCGGCGTGGTCGATCAACTGCCGTTGGCCATGCTGCTGATCACTTGAAAGTTCGCCGGTACCGCGTCCCGGACGGCGCTGTCGGCGCTGCCGAAGTATTCGCGCATTCGCGTACGCGCACGGACATAGGCGGTTGCTGGTGGCACGAGTGTCGTTACACGCCGCCTCGCCTGGTGGCTCATTGTTACGAAACTCCAGGCCGAGCGCGGCGGGTTCGGGGTTCGGTCCGCACTGGTCGGCATCCGGTGATGGTGCGCCGCAACCGATCTGGCCCACATCTGGCACAGCGTTCGGTACGACCGCCGACGCCAGCGCGCGGACGTCGATGTTGCGATGCGCCTGCACGTGTGTCCGATTGTGGTGTCCGAAGGATGGGCGCGGGAAGCCGCATCGACCCCAGGAGTGATGGTTCCGGGCTTTGTTCCTAGAAATGTTCTCCTGACTCGCCATTCGAGTCGGCCCATGAGGGCCAGTGACGAGAAAAGTCACGGTTAGCGGCTGTGGGCGTGGCCGGCAGAACGTGCCGGCGGGCGATGAAGACATCGATGCTGCCGTAGCGCGCAAGGATCTGCGCTAACAGCTCGTGCACGGTCGATCCCACCAGATCGGTCATGTCACCCCATTACGGTTCACCGACCGGCCGGGCAGGTCCGACTCGGTGCGCGTCGTCCGGCTGTCGCGGGCATGGACTCGACGGTCCGCCGCGGCGGCGGCCCGGCGCGTAGACGTGTCGTGATGCATCCACCCGATATCCGGCGCCGAAGCCGCTACGACCGGATATCCCTTCGCATCGGCCACCTGCGTGTTCGGGGATCCGTGCGATGGCCCGGGGTACCGGACTTGAATCGCCGAAAGTCCAACGGATTTGCCCGGCAGGGGAATCGACCTGCGGTCCCTGCCGCCGCGGCGGATGGGGATCTTGTCGGGTGTGTGGAATCTGGTCCGGTGAGGTGGTGAGCTTGGTCTACTTGAGCTTGGAGATTCGCCTTGGACGACGACTACGACATCAGCGCAGCGTCACCGACGGTTCGAAGCTCGGTGGCGGTGCGCTCACAACAGTGAGGACCAGACCATGGCTGAGTTGACCGACGGCACATACGAGATCGTCAACAAATCGATAAATCTGGCGATAGGGCTCGACCGGGGGGACGGGGTCAGTGTGGTCCCTATGGAGCCCGGTGAAAACGACGGGCAGCATTGGCAGCACTGAACGGTTCAGCTGACCAAGGGAACCTCTGGTTTCCAGATCACCAACAAACAAACAGGCGCCCAGCTCGCACTCGCTGCAGTTCAGGAAGGCGCCCGTGCCGTGTGTCATAGTCAGAGTTTTACGTGGGGGATCGACGGCGAGCCAGGCCCTGATCAGCCGCTGATTGTGGGTGTGCCGGGCACTCGGCTGTTTCTGTGCCCCTGGCCGGCGGACGCGGACGAGCACACTCTGGCTATCGAGGTCCGGTCACCTTCTGGAGAAATGTCCGCCTACTGGCGCTTCCAGCCTGTTGGTTAGTCGCCACGGGCAGAACGCATCGAAGATGTAGCACCGATCGGGTAGACCGCCGCCGGCCGACCGCCGTCGTTGCGGGTCGACGGCGGCACAGAGACAGGCCCACCTCGTCAAGGCCGGCGCCGGTCTGACCGAGCCCATCGCCGGTCAGTCGAGGAACTCACGGACCAATTTGACGAAAACCGCTGGTTGCTCGGCCGTGAGCATGTGGCCGGCGTCCACCTCGGTGTAGGCGGCCCCCGGGATCAGCGCGGCCATTTCGCGGGGGTTCGCCACGGAGACCAGGGCGTCGCGAGTGCAGGCGATGACCAGTGTCGGGGCCTGGATTTCGGGCAGGACGTCGCGAACATCGAGGCGCAGATCGAAGTCGAGCTGGCGCAACCGGCCCGGACGGGGCTGGTAGGCGGTGGCCAGTTCTTCGACGCCCGCGGGATCGAGGGTCGCCACATGGGCGGGGCTGAAGGCGACCAGCATCGCGTAGCGGGCGAACAACTTCGGGTACGGGGCGAGACCGCGGAACACGGTGATCGCATTTCGGAAGTATTCGTCGCCCTGTCCCGCGAAACCCGCGACCAGGATCAGTCGGCGCACCAGGTCGGGCCGCCGGGCGGCCAGCGCGGCGACCACCGGTGCGCCCATCGAATGCCCGACCACATCGGCGGGACCGCCGCCGACCGCGGTGATCACCGCGGCCAGCTGGTCGGTGAGGATGTCGACGGTCAGCTCACCGCCGTCGTCGCGGGCGGCGTCGCTGCCCGAAAGATCGGGCAGGACAACCGTATTGGTCTCCTCGAGGGACTCCGCCACACCGTCCCAGCCCCTGGAACCGCGGCTGGTGCCGTGCACCAGCACCAGCGGGCGGCCCGCACCCAGCGTCCGGTACGGCACCCGGGCGGTCCCCACTGCTATCTCGTTCATGTCCATCTCCGTTCTCGTTGCCGACGACGGCAACGTTGCCAGCAGGAGGCGGCCACGACGAGGGGAGCGGAGTCCCTAGGACGCGGGCTCCTAGCCTGCGCGGCAAGATCATCGGGCGGGTCGCCAAGATGGAGGACATGACGATCGACCGCGCCGAACTGGCCGACTTCCTGCGCCGCTCCCGCGAGCGACTGCGGCCCCACGAAGTCGGATTGACCGCGGGGCCGCTGCGCCGCACCCCCGGTCTGCGGCGCGAGGAACTCGCGCATCTGTCCGGCGTCTCGGCCGACTACGTCATGCGTCTCGAGCAGGCGCGCAGCTCGCAGCCGTCGACCCAGATCCTGGCCGCACTGGCTCTGGCCCTGCGGCTGACCGCCGACGAACGCGACCACCTGTACCTGCTGGCCGGGCATCGTCCGCCCGAAAGTCCGCGCGCGGGAACCGAAATCCGTCCTGCCCTGCGCTATCTCCTCGACCGGCTCGGCGACACCCCCGCGCAGTTGCTCACCGACTTGGGCGACCTATTGGCCCAGAACCAGCTGGCGGAGGCTTTGTTCGGCCGCGTCCTCGAACTCGATCCGCTGCACCGCAACATCGCGTGGCGCTGGTTCACAAACCCGTCGGTTCGCGCGGCGTACCCCGCCGAGGATCACGACCATCAAAGCCGCCTCCGGGTGGCTGACCTCCGTGCGGCCGCGGCCCGGCGCGGCTATGACGAGCCCGCCACCGCGCTCATCACCCGCTTGCAGAGCGAGAGCGAAGAATTCGCGGCTCTGTGGTCCCGGCACGAGGTGGCCGTCCGCCGCGAAAGCCGAATCCGCATAGTCCATCCCACGGTCGGGGCGATCGAATTCGACTACGAGATCCTCCACACCAATTCCCCCGACCAGCGCCTGCGCCTGTTCACCCCGCCGCCCGATTCGCCGACCGTGGAGGCGCTCGAGCTTCTCACCCGCGCTCTCGACCGTTAGGCGCAGCGGCCGGCCAGCAGGTGCGGCAACAGCGGGGCGGTGCCTGTCTGCCAGGCCAGGATGTCGGTCGCGGCGAACCCGAGCCGGTTGTAGTCGCGGCGTCGCGCCGCGATCAGCCGACGATCCTCGTCGTCGAGATGGAAATACCGCTCCAGCTTCACCCCCGACAACACCCCGAACCGGCCATACGCCGACGAGCCCTCATCACGCACAGCCGGACATGAAACCAGCAGCAGCCCAACGCCGTTGCAGATTTCACCCGACCGCCGTCAGAACAAGCAGACCGCTCCGTAGACCGCTAAGGCTACTTCTTGCACGGCTGTCCCTGAAGGGCCGCATAGCCAGGTTGCCGAGTTGGTGGCCCTGGGGCGACAGCAATAAGCGCATTGCCAGCGAACTGGTCATTTCCGAGAGGACGGTCGAGACCGACATCGAACACATCCTGGTGAAGCTGGGATTCACCACCCGCACCGAGATCGCCCGGTAGGTCCACACCCGCACCTCGTAGCCGCCCGCCGGGCATTCGTTCCCCGCGCAGCACGAACGATGAGCCGGGCGACCGCTGGCCGCCCGGCCCATCGGGAGGTGCTAGAAATACCGATCAGCGCGTGCTGTGTTCGTCGGCGGACTCGGGGTCTAGAACCGGCAGCGTGCCGGAGAGGGCGGCCGCGTCGATGCTGGCTTTCAGCGGGGTGCACGTTGCCGAGTCGGGTGTGGTGGATTCACGCGTCAGACACGCGAGCCGGGAAGCTTCGCTCCACTGGATGCTGGTTTGCTGCCAGCTGCTTTTGCGGACGTGCACGACCGCATCGCAGGCCTGGCAGCGTATCGGGTTCATCGGCGTGGTGGCGAGCCGGTTGTCTGCTCGGATAGTCACGACACGACCTGCTGAGCGGTGTTACCCGCGAGGTTGTCGGCCACTTCTCGGCGCCAGATCTCGTTGGGTCGGCTGGTATCGAGTTCGAATTCGAATCGTTGAACCATCTCCGGTTCGATGTCGGAGACGTCCACGTAGAACTGCTGGTACCAGCGGCGCAGCTGGTACACGGGCCCGTCCTCCTCGCATAGCAGCGGGTTGTCGATGCGGGTCTTGTGCCGCCAGATCTCGATGTCCTGTTCGAAGCCGAGCCGCACGGTGTCGACCATCTTCTGCGCCAACGTCGCTGCGGCCTCTGGGTCGTTGTCCATGTCGGCGGGCTTCTGCATGCTGATCCCGTACTGGAGCACGAACCTGTTCGCGTCGACCGGATAGTGGCAGTTGATCAGAACGGTCTTGGCGTCGCCGTGCTCGTAGTGGTAGAGCAGGTCGTCGATCATGAACGACGGCCCGTGATAGGTCGCCACCGACGTGTTCCCCAATCGACGCGGCGCGTCGATCGCCTGCTCCTGCGGCCGTAGATCGTCGCGGCCGACACCGTTTTGCAACTGCACCGCGGTGTGGCCTTCGAAAATGTTCTTGAAGTACGTCGGGAACCCGTAGTGGATGTAGAAGAAGTGCGCCATGTCGACCATGTTGTCGATGACCTCACGGCAGTTGGTGTCCACGACCTGCTCGTACCATGCCCAGCTGGTCCATTCGGGCGTGCCCGGTCCCTCGATGTGGGGGATCGCCTGCTCGGAAATCGGCGGGTTGCCTTCGGGGTCGTGCCAGACGAACAGCATCCCGTTCTGCTGCATCGTGTGCCATGCCCGGGTCCGAGCCAGCGGCGGGACCCGGCGCGCGTAGGGAATCTGTGTGCAGCGGCCGTTGCCCGCCCACCGCCAGTCGTGGAACGGGCAGGCCACCTCATCGCCTTTGACGGTGCCGCGAGACAGATCTCCGCCCATATGCCGACAGTAGGCGTCGAGGATGTTCACCTTCCCGGCAGTGTCGGCGAAGACAACCAGTTTGGTGCCGAAGGCTTGCACCGAATGTGGTTTCCCGTCACTGTATTCGGCCACCAGGCCGAGGCAGTGCCAGCCCCGCGCGAACCGGGTCGGCGCTGCCCCGGCGTCGATCTCGCGTACTTCGTTGGTGGTTTCGGTGGTAGCGGTCATCGATTATCACTCCCTCGGTCGGTGCCCACACGACCTGTCGTCGCGGGGCTGCGATTTCCTGTGCGGCAGTGGACGATTGTGGCCACCGCCGCGATCGGCATCGCGGATCTGCGAATTCGAAACAGCGGGTAGACCGCTTCAGGTGAGGACGGCTTCGTGGACGGCCCGGTTGTAGGAGGGCAGCTCGGTGCGCTGTCGTAGGGTGCTGGCCAGTCGGGGGTCGGCCAGGTGGAGCCGACCGATCGCGATGAGATCGAATTCCCCAGCAGCCATGCGCCGCTCGAGTTCCGGGATGTTGTCGTGGCTGGTGGCTTCGCCGTCGATTCGGCTCTCGCGCAGCGACTTTCCGAGTCCCACACTGCCCACGGCCATCGTGGTGGCGCCGGTCAGCTTCTTGGCCCACCCCGCGAGGGACAGATCGCTCTCGCCAAATGCGGGGATGTCGAACCGGCGTGAACTCGCATCCAGAACATCGGCACCGGCGTCGACCAGGGCCCGCAGGATGATGGCGAGCTCGGCGGGGTCCTCGGCGATGCGGGCGGTGTAGTCCTGCTGTTTGTGCTGGGAGAACCGGAACACGATGGGCAGATCTGGGCCGACCTGTTCACGGATCGCAGCGACCACCGCGGCGGGGAATGCGGTCCGGCGGACGAGGTCTCCGCCCCAGGCGTCATCGCGGGTATTGGTCGACCGCCACAAGAACGCGTCGAGCAGGTAGCCGTGGCCGCCGTGGATGGCGACGCCGTCGAATCCCAGGGCGCGGGCGTTCTCCGCGGCTGTGGCATATGCCTCGATCACTTCTACGATGTCGGCTTCACTCATGGGGGCGGTGGGCTCGAGTGCCCGGCGGACATAGTCGTCCGGATACGACGTCGTTCCCATCGTGCCCCACACCCCCGACGGCCGCATCGGTTTCAGCCCTGGTTCGACCGGCCCCATCGCACCCCACAACGGGCCGACGTGCCACAGTTGGGGGACGATCTTCCCACCCGCCTCGTGCACCGCGTCCACCACTCGCCGCCACCCGTCGAGGGCATCTCGACCGTGCAATCGGGGAACCGAGGGCGAGTCCACCGAAGTCTGATGGCCGATCGCCACACCTTCAGTGACGATCAATCCGGTGCCCCCTTCGGCGCGGCGCCGGTAGTAGTCGGCGACATCTGCACCGGGCACCCCGTTAGGTGAGTGCGCCCGCGTCATGGGTGCCATCACGATCCGATTCGGCACCTGTAGTGCTCGTATGTTCAAGGGGCGGAAGAGCGGGGACAACGCACAGTTCATTGTTCGCATTCACTTTCACCGACAGACTCAGCCAGGCCGTTGCGGGACCCGTCGATCCCGATGGCGGGACCTCGGCACCGGTCGAGCGCCTAGTCATCTAGACATCTAGATGTCATAACTCTGTGGGTGTTCAAGTGGCGCGTCAATCAATTTCCCACTCAGTGAGGCACAGCAGAGCGCTGCCGGCTCACGGCCGGGCGTCGTCCCCGGGGCGACCGCTGCGACTATCGAGGGAAATTCAGAACGAAGCTCGCGCTGTCACCCTTGATGCGTCGACGGGTGTAGAGAACCGGCGTCCCGTTCGGGCCGCTCGATACACCTTCGCGCACGAGCAACGGGCTTCCCGTGGGCACATTGAGGTGTTCCGCGTCATACAGATCGGCGCCGACCGCGCTGAACTCGCGCCAATCGGCCCACAATTGAAAACCCAGCATCTCGGCCACCGATACCGCGACGTTGCCCCGCGTCCGTGGCGGCCGGAAGTCTGCCGGCACAAGCGATTTCGGCAGCCAGTAACTGTTGACCGACCAGGTCCGACCCTCTATCGAGGCCAGGCTGTCGATCCGGACGAGTTCGGAGACATCACACCGTAGGTGCTCACCTGCACGACGATCGAGCACCGAGTCGGAACCCTCGACGTGCGCGAGCACCTGCTCGTCCGCACCAGGCCATCCCGACACCGGCAACGCCATCGGGCGCTGCCCGACCATCGACTGCTGGGTCTCGGCGTTCACACCGATCGTGGTTCGTACGGTGGGCTCTCGGACGAACGTTCCAACACCGCGGCGAATCACGATCGAACCTGCCCGGTCCAACTCGGCCACGGCCTGGCGTGCGGTGAGCCGGTTGACGGCGAACTCCGCCGCCAGTTCCGACTCACTCGGCAACCGGCTTCCCGGTTGCAGCTCTCCGGAATCGATCCGTGCTTGCAGGGCGCGCGCCATCGCCAAATACACCGGCGCACCGCCTCGTCCTCTCGACACAGCCGCATCCTACGGATGCACCCTCCTATCCGGCCGGGCAGGCCATCGAGGCATTTGCCGCCCAGAAACGGGTGAGCGGTCCCGCTGAGCGGGAGCGATGCAAGAGACATCTAGACATCTAGCTGTCGGGGCGTGATTCTGGTCGCGTTCAGCGGCAGCTCATGGCGAGCGAACGCCACTCACCATCGCGTCAGGATCACCGCCCGAAGGCGTTGACCTTGACGCTGCCGACCCGTTCGACCGAAAAGGACATCGCGTGAGGAACAGAATGAATAGCCGACAGCGAAGTCGGAGCCAGAATTCGGTCCGCAGGGCCGCGATCACCGCACTGGCGGTGAGCTCCCTGGTTGCGGGGCTCGGCACTCAGGTCGCCGCAATCGCCGGCGCCGATCCCAGTGGACACGGGAACCCGAGTGCCCTGACGACCGGCGCTCAGAAGGAAGTCGAGGCCCATGCACGCCAGGTGCTGGCGACGCCCACCATGCAGGCCGCGATCGAGAAGGTCAAACAGCTCTACGCCGCCGATCCGGTCGGCTCCACGTCCACCGGAAAAGCGACCATCGACCGAGCCGCCAACTCGATCGGCGCCGCAGCCGTGATGTCGGCCATCCCCTGGTCCCGTACCAGCAAACCGGTTCCGGTATGGGCCACCACCGCCGCGCACGACTACCGCGGACTGTCCATGCCGAACTCGGGCTTCGGCATCGAGAATCCTGACAACGTGTATCGATACGCGGCCTTCGATCCTCAATCGACATACGAGATCCACGGCGTCCGGCACAACCCGGGCCCAGTGCAACTCAACTTCGAAATGCGCGACGGCATCGCGGGCACCACCGCCTTCACCCCTGAAGCGGGCACCCAGGTCGACTCACTCAGCGACGACAACATAACTTTCGCCACCGACGGCAGCTTCACGATCACGGTCAGCGCCGACGGCCGATCCGGCACTCCCAACCACCTACTCATCCAGAAGGACAAACCCTCCTGGCTGATTGTGCGCGACCTACTCAACGACTGGGCCACCGAGAACCCCGTAGACCTGGAAATCAAGCGGGTATCGGGGAAGGCGGCACCGTCGGACCCCTCGACCGACGACCTTGCCAACCAAGCCGCCCAGATTCTGTCGACCATCGCGCCGTACTGGCTGAAGTACTTCAACACCTACATCTACCCCCAGCCCACCAACACGCTCGCCCCTGTCCGGGTCCGCCCCGGCGGGCGCGGGCAGTCCACCTACGGATCTTTCGACCTCGACGACGACCAAGCGATGGTGATCACCCTCGACCCGACCGGGTTCAAGTCGATGGGCATCCAACTCACCGACCCCTGGGCGGTGGCCTACGAATACCGCACCAAGACCAGCAGCCTCAACACCACCCAGGCCACACCCAACCCTGACGGCACCTACACCTACGTGATCAGTAAAAACGATCCCGGCATCGCCAACTGGCTCGACCCCGACGGGCACCCCGCAGGCCTACTCTCCCTGCGATGGCAACAGTCCATCCCCGGCCAAACCACCTCGCCGAACCAGGCCGTGCGTGACCTGGCGATCGTAAAGCTGAGCGACCTGCCCTCCAAGCTGCCGCCCGGATCCCCCACGGTGACACCGCAGCAGCGCGCTGATCAGCAAGCCGGCCGCGCCACCGCCTACGACCACCGCATCACGGGATAACCCGATCCGCAAATGTGACGAAACCCCACCCGGATCACCGGGTGGGGGTTCAGTACGTTTCGCAAAAGCGATACGTTGAATCGGAATTCGACAACTGCCCCAGCACCCGCCACCGATGCCCGGTCGGTTCACACGCCACCGTCACACCCGCGAAACCAGCCCTGACAGCGTGCTCGGCCGCCCAGTCCAGGCCAGCACCAAGATCCCAGGCACGACACCGCCAAACGCGCATTCCGGGTGCGATCACCCCGGGACACGCCACTACCGTTACCCATGGAACGTCCCCCTACCGCGATGGGACACCAAGCCCGACAAGCGCACCAGGAGGACGTTCCCCACGTCCACACAACCGAGGCGCAGAACGTCTTTCCATACCGAATCGAGGGCGTTCCGAGCAGGCGACCAAGAGGCAGTATTGATCGCAGCGGCGTCGTCCTTCCCCGTCGGCCCTACTACCGATCGTCTCACGGCCCGTCGACGTACCAGGCCGGCGCCGGTTCGACGGACTGCAGCAGACCCCAATCGATATAGGCGAAATAGCGCTGCCGACACCCCGCGTCGGGATCGGTTGCCGTGAAAGCGACTACGTCTCCGACCGCACCGAATCCGTCAACGTAGTCGACTGGGCCCACGCTGGAATCTCGTAACTCGTCGGACGTGCACGACCAGGGAGTCAGATCTGCGACAGAGTCGATCCGCGGCTGTGGTAGCTCGGGTCTGCGAAGCAGTCGCCTGAACATGTTGTATCCACGATGGAGTTCCATGAACTCGACCTGCAATCCCGACCAGAACGAGAGATCCCACCGCGCATAGCGGATCTCACGGCCGTTGTGGCGTTCGGTCCGATTCGAAGTCGGTGCGCCCCAGGCCGTTACGTACTCGTCGATCGATCTGAAGTTGTTGATCGCCTCTCCGTGGAACCAGCGCTTCTGGGCGATCGCGGAATCGATTCGGGTCGCGCCGATTCGATCGAGCAGATCCGCGGCCTGGTCAGGAGCGCTCCTACACATCGGGTGAAGCATCGCTAGTTGATAGTCATGCAGCGTCGTGACAGGTTCGCCGGCCATCGTCCCTCCCCGTCGGCAGAATCCCCACCGAACCTACCAGCGGGGCGACGCACACTGACATGCCGCATACCGCCCTGATTGAAGCGGCCAAAGCCGCCGGCCGGTGCACCGAACAGCTCCGCACAACGATTGAGCCCCCGCCCGGCAACCGGATGGGGCTCAATCAGCTCTCGGGCCTCTCGCCAGCCTCAAGCGCTACCTGCTCTTAGACGGTGAAGCCGCTCCGCCTCGGAACTCGACTGTGATTCCACCCTGTCTCCACACGGACAACTCCCACAGCGCGCCGGCGGTGTCGAGATCGGCAGGCCCGGTGGTGGCGGTCGGTTTGTCGGTGACCAGACCTATCGTGTGGGCGTATGACCGATATCGCTCCTCTAGCCTCCGCCGCGCGGGCGGTGTTCGGCGACCCGGGTGTGCACGCCGTCGTGCGGTCCGGGCGCACCGTGCACGCGGTCAGCCTCGGGCACTGGGTCGAGGGTGAGGAGGTTCCGGAGCTGTTGTGCCACACCGGTGTTGCCGGGTGGTCGCCGACTGCGCTGGAGCCGACCCGGGCGGAAGTCACGTGCGCCCGGTGTCTGCGCAAGATCGGGGGATCGGTCGCTTCGTCGCGTCAGCTCGCCCTGTTCGGGGACGGCAGCCAGGACGGCTAGGTGAGGGTGTCGCTGAGGTGGGCCAGCAGTGCGGCGCGGTGGCGGGCGGCGGCGGTGGTGGCCGCGGTGATGGTGGCCAGGATGGCGGCGGCGGCCTGGTCGGGTGGGTGGGCGGTGATCGACTCGGCCAGTGTCAGGGCGGTCAGGGTGCCGTCGCCGGCAACCGCGGCGGTGATGGTGCCGTGCAGGCCGGCGGCGTGGCCGGTGACCCGGGCCAGGCCGTCGGCGGCGAGGGTGAGGGCCTCGAGTTGGTCGCCGACCTGGGCGATGAGGGCTTGCATGTCGGCGCTCATAGGGCACGCACCCAGCTGTGCGGGGTGGTGTCGGCGGTGGGGGCGTCCAGGCGGGCGAGTTCGGCGGCGACGGTGTGGGGGTCGGGCAGGCCGAGGCGGTCCAGGAGTACGTCGGCCAGGCCGAAGGCGGCCAGGGCCTCGCGGCGGCGGGCGCGGGCCAGCAGCGTGCAGCGCTGGGCCAGGCGCACGATCTCGGCGGCCAGGGCGGCGGCGCCACGGCCGTATTCGGCGGCCTCGAAACGGAGTTCGATGATCTGGCCGGCATCGGTGGCGGTCACGGTGATGGTGCGGTTGCTGCTGGTGGTGGTGAACACCGGAACGTCGGGGTCGGTCATGGCTGAGCCTTGATCTGGATCGTGAGAGTCACCGAATACTCGGCGGCGGAATGCTTTTCGATCTCGTGGTAGGTGGTGTGCGTATCGATGCGCGCGGTGCCCGCCTCGGTGGTGGTGTCGGCCCCGAGCACCGGATCGGTGGCCGCGAGCGGGCCCTGCAGGGCCGCGGCGTGCTCGGGATCGTCCCACAGGGTGGTCCGGTGGCCGGGCTGCGCGGTCGGCAGCTCGTCCCAGCTGTGATCGCGGATATCGCCGGTGACCTCGAATTCCTCGGTCTCGGTCGGGGCCGCGTCGGGGCCGGGCGTGGGCACCGCGACCGGGGTGCCGGGCGGGGGCACGATCGGTCCGCCCGCGAAGCCGGGCAGGTCGCCGAACAAATTCATCAGATCGTGCCCGCCTGTCGGTCGCGCTGTGTGGTGATGTCGTTGTCGAGCGGCAGGCCGGTGGGCACGGTGACCCCGGCCTGGTCGATGCTGGTGATCCGGGCGGTGAGGGCGTCCATGCGGCCGTCGGCGGCCTCGGCCACGCTCACCCCGTCGCGCACGTAGTCCGCGGCCAGGCTCACCACCGAGTCCAGATCCGCTTGCGAGCGTGCGGCTTTCACCAGCGGCGTGGCCTGCGCCCGGAAATCGGCGATGAGGACGTCCAGGTCGGCGGCGGCCTCGTCGCGGGTGGCGTAGGCCGAGGTCACCAGCGGCGCAAGGGTTTCCGCCACGTCGGCCAGGGCACCCACCTCCTCGCCCGTTCGCTTCAGGACCGGCACCGCCGCCGCTGCGGTCTCGGAGGACGCCAGCGGCGTGATCCCGCCACGGTGGGCGTCCACGGCCGCGCGCACGGTGCCCGCCACCGCCGCCAGCGCCGCCAGCGCCGTCCCGCCGGGGCGGGTCCCGTCGCCCAGGGCCGCACGCAGCTTCACCAGCGGCGCGACCAAGGCTGTGACCAGAGCGGGTTCCTCCACCGCGGTGAGGTCTCCGCCCTGAATGCCGGTCTGCATATCGGTTGTCCCCCTGATCCTCTGACGGGCCTACGCCTGGATCTCGTCGGTGCCGGGGACGGCGCCCGCAATCGTGGCCGCGGACTCGGTGTCCACCCCGCCGAGCACGGTCCCCCAGGTGGCGATGGCCTGGCCGTAGGTGCTGGTGAGCGCCGACGCGGTCTGCAGGTGGCCGCCGTGGGCGCTCCAGGCCGCCGCCCAGGCCGCGGCGAACCCGTTGCCGAGGGTCCCCAGCCCGGACAGGTCCATCCCGGCCACGGCGTGCGCGTGATCCTTCGCGGTGCCCAGCAGGGCCGCGGCGGCACCGGCCGCACGCACGTACCCGGCGGCGGCCGGGTGGTCCCACGCCACGCGTTCGATATTGCCGTCCATCGAATGTCCCTGCCTGTCGGTGGTGTGTCGGAAGCTGTTCGGACAGCACGACATTCCAGATATAGCCCGAGCCGTCGGCGTTGTCGCCGATGACGGTAACGCCACAACCCGCCGTCCGCCACCAAGAGACATCTCACAACCGCGCAGCCCCGGCGAGTGCGGCTCGTCGGGGCTGCGCGGTGAGAGTGCTACCGGCACACCGCTATTCGGCGGTGTCCTTGCGGGCCTTGCTCGGCTGCACGCGCGGCGGCTCGCCCGGCATCTTCGGATAGACCGGCGGCCAGGGCGCGTCCATCAACCCTGCGGCCATGTCCTTCTCCGACATCTCCAGCAGTGGTTCCAGGGACTGGGGGACACGATCGGCCCAGGGGTCACCCAGTTCGGCGACCCGGGCCGGGACCGTCGCGATGGTCAGCTCGTCGGGGACGATCGTCTCCAGCGCCTCCCACGAAATCGGGGTGGACACCTGCGCGCCGACCTTCGGGCGGACACACCAGGCACCGAAAACCGTTTTGTGCGGGGCATTCTGGTTGAAATCGACGAACACCCGCGAACCGCGCTCTTCCTTCCACCAGGCGGCGGTGATGCGGTCGGGGTGGCGGCGCTCGAGCTCACGGGCCAGCGCGACCGCCGCGGCACGGACCTGATAGCCGTCCCACTCCGGTTGCAGCAGCGCGTACAGGTGCAGACCGCGCGAGCCGGAGGTCTTCACGCGCACATCGATACCCAGTTCGGTGCACAGCTCGCGGGTGGCGAAGGCGGCCGCGCGCAGATCGTCGAAACCGATGCCGGGGGAGGGGTCCAGATCGATACGCAGCTCATCGGTCACACCGGTCGGCGGCAGGACAGTGCCGGCCGCGTCCATGACCGGCGGAAACGTGGAGGCGGCCTCGGCGCCGGCACGGGTGGGCCAGACGTGGAAACCCAGGCAGCCCAGGTTCACCGCCCACACGATGTGCGCCATGTCGACTGCGACCAGCGCGTCGCTGGTGGTCCCGTTCGGCGTCGACACCACCGTGGTCTGCAACCAGTCCGGCACCGACTTCGGCACGCGCTTCTGGAACCAGGACTTCCCCGAGGCACCATCCGGATACCGTTCCAGCAGCACCGGCCGCCCGCCGATGGTCCGCATGATCGGATCGGCAACGGCCAGATAGTAGTTCACCAGATCGAGCTTGGTTTCCCCGCGCTTGGAGAAGTACACCTTGCCCGGATTGGAGACGCCGACCGTATGCCCGGCCACCTCGAGCTCCACCGAATCGCTCACCGCGCAGTCCCTTTCGCGTTCCTGGCGTCGGCGAAGATGTCGGCCAGCTCGGCGGGGGCCACCTCGTCGAGCTGGGCGTAGGTACACGATTCGGGGGTGCGGTCGGTGCGGAACCGCACCAGCCGGCCACCGTGGCGCAGCCGGCCCGCCATCACATGCTCGTAGCGCACCTCGGCCACCAGCTCCGGGCGCAGCGCCTCCCACGACAGATCCTTGCCGCCGGTCCAGCGGCTCACCCCGCCCGGCATCTTCCCGTCCGCCTTGGCCTGTGCGGCCGCATCGGCCCACGACCGCCACGGATGCTGTTCGAGCGCGTTCTCGCGCAACGGTTCCAGCTCACCCACCAGTTCGGTGCGCCGCGCCGCGGTGAAACTCGACGCCACCCCGACGTGATGCAGATTCCCCTCGTCGTCGAACAACCCCAGCAGCAGCGACCCCACCCCCTGCCCGTCCTTGTGCCAGCGGAACCCGGCCACCACGCAGTCGGCGGTCCGCTCGTGCTTGATCTTGAGCATCACCCGCTTGTCCTGCAGGTACGGCAGATCCGCCGCCTTGGCCATCACCCCGTCGAACCCGGCGCCCTCGAACCGGGTGAACCAGTCCGCCGCCACCTGCGGGTCCTCGGTCATCGGCGTCAGATGCGTGCCCGGGGCCTGCCCGTCGAGCACGGTTTCCAGCATCCGCCGCCGCTCGGCGAAGGGCCGATCGGTCAGATCCTGCTCGCCCAGCGCCAGCAGGTCGAAGCCGACGAAGCTGGCCGGTGTCTCCACCGCCAGCTTCTGCACCCGCGAGGCCGCCGGATGCAGCCGGTTCTGCAGCGTGTCGAAATCCAGGCCGTTCTCGGTGACGACCACGATCTCCCCGTCCACCACGCACTTGTCCGGCAGCGCCCGACCCAGTAGTTCCACCAGTTCGGGGAAGTACCGGGTCAGGGGCCGGTCGTTGCGGGAACCCAGTTCGATCTCGTCGCCGTCGCGGAAGACGATGCAGCGGAAGCCGTCCCATTTCGGTTCGAACAGCAACCCCGGGTCACGGGGCAGCTCCGAGACCGATTTGGCCAGCATCGGTTTGACCGGTGGCATGATGGGCAGTTGCACACGACCTCCTCGGTTCGCGATGGACCCGAGACCGATCGTAATGCGAACCGGTCAGTTCTCGATCCACCCGTGCTGATCGGCGAAGGCGGTGAGCCGGTCACGGATGGTGATGATCTCCGCCGCGGTCAGCTGCGGCGAGGCATCCAGCAGCAACTCGGTGATCAGCCGGCGATGCTCGGCCGCACTCATCTGCCCCGACCCGCGATGATCCTTGCCCTTGGCGTGCCGCACCGGAGCCGACTGCCCCGGCACCACCGACAGGTTGATCGCCTTGGGGCCCCGATCACCCTCGGTCACATCGAATTCGAACACCCGCCCCTGGCGCAACTCGTCCTCGTCCAGCCCGATGTCGTTGACGTGCACGAACACATCCGGACCACCGTCTTCCGGACGGATGAATCCGAAACCCCGAGAACTGTCGAACGACACCAATTTCCCGATGGACACCTAAACACCCGCTCCTCGTCGCCGCGTCCCTCTGGCGGTCACTCTAGTCCGCGGGCTGATCATTGTTGGAGGAAAGTGCCTTTTGCAACGAATTGAAGACCGTCAGCCCCTGGCCCACCATGCCGTTCACGATCTCCGAGACCCCGTCGGGGCCGTTGAGCACGGTCAGATTCGCCTTCGACAAGCCCACCGACGCCTGCTTGACGATCTCGGGCAACTGCTCGATCAGCAGCTGATCCAGCGCGATCCGGTTGTTCGACGCCGCCGCCTCGGCCTGGATGCGGGTGCGATCGGCCTCGGCCTCGGCCAGGATCCGCACCCGATCCGCCTCTGCCCGAGCCGGTTTCACCACCTCGGCCTGCAACTGCTGCTCGCGCAGCTCGGCCTGCTTGCGCGCCTGCTCAGCCTGCGCGGACAGCACCTCCTGCAGGGCGGTGGCCTGCGCGAGCGGACCCGCCTGCGCCGCTTCGGCATTGGCCTTGTCGATATCGCGCTGATACTGCGCCTTGAGGATCGCGGTCTCGCGCTGATACTCGGCCTGCTTGCGCTGGGACTCCTGCTCGGCCTGGGCCGCCAGCTGCGCGGCCGCGGCCTGCGCGATCTGCGCGTCACGCTTGACCGCGGCATTGTGCGGGGCGGCCAGGGCCGCGATGTAGCCGAGGTTGCCGTCGTCGATGTGCTGGATCTGGAACGAGTCGACCCACAGTCCGATATTGCTCATCTCCACCTTGGAGGCCACCAGCACCTCGTCGGCCAGTTTCTGGCGCTCTCGGATGATCTCCTCCACCGTCATCGAGCCCACGATCGAGCGCAGATGCCCGGAGAAGATGCGCCCGGTCAGCACGCTCATCTCGCGCTCCTGCTCGGACAGGAACCGTTGTGCCGCATTGACGATCGACTGCGTGTCGTTGGCGACCTTGAACGCGATCACCGCCCGCACATCGAGCTGGATGGCCTGCTTGGTGACGCAGCGTTCGCCGATCTCGGCCTCGAACATGGCCAGCGACAGATACCGCACCTTGCGGAACAACGGCACCACCCACGCGCCGTGCCCGATGATCACCCGGAACGGTGCGTTGTCCTTGCCGCCGCGGCCGCCGCTGACCAGCATCGCCTGGTCCGGCGCCGGAACGTGGTACCCGAGCATCGCTGTCTCCCTCTACTCATGGAAAGAAGTTCTCGATCTATCGATCGCCCGGAAGGGGAATCCACGCAACAACATCGACGATGCGCCCCGGATGCACGGCCACGACGAGCACGGTCGCGCCGGCCGCCAACGGCTCCTCGGCGCGGGCGATGTAGAGCTCGGTTCCCCCTCGAATAGCGACCTGCACTTCACCGAGGAGTCCCTTGCCCCGGATCGGCGAGGTCAGCGTACCGGTCAGGCCCACTACCGGGTCGGTCATCGCGAATGATCTCCTCGACTGGATCGCTCGAGAACGCCAGCGTACGCGCGCCGCGGGGCCCGACCGGGGCGCCCGGGAAATCGCCGGACATTTGCTACTGCTGGGTATGATCGGTTGATCCGGCTCCTGGCGACCGTCGCGCTGCAGAGAGGATCCCCTCGTGAGCACCGATCGCATCCCCGTCGATCCCGTTGATTCCGAGGGCAGAAGCGATGTGCGCGAACCGGATCCGGGTGACCCCTCCGAGTTCGAGATGCGGGCCGAGGCCGCCGCCGACGCGGCCGCGGAGAACTTCTACGACAATGACGACGGCTGGCCGCCGCCGGCGGAATGAGACGCGATGGCGATGCCGCCCGGATGCGGCCGAAACGCCGATATCAATATGTGCTGGTTTCGTAACCGACCGGCTGGCAGGCTGAAGCGGTGACCACCCCTCCGGATACCGTGGCGGCCGATTCCGCCGACGACAAACTGGACATCGGCGTCTTCAAAATCGCCGGTGTCGTGGTGCTCGGCGCCATCATGTCGATCCTCGACGTGACCGTCGTGACCGTAGCGATCCCCACCTTCCAGCACGACTTCGACACCACCTACGCCATCGCCGCCTGGTCGATGACCGGCTACACCCTTGCCCTGGCGACCGTCATCCCGCTCACCGGCTGGGCAGCCGACCGCTTCGGCACCAAACGCCTCTACATGATGGCGCTGGTGTTCTTCGTGCTCGGCTCGGTGCTGTGCTCGACGGCCTGGAACATCGAGTCCCTCATCGCCTTCCGCGTCCTCCAGGGCCTGGGCGGCGGCATGCTCATGCCGCTGGGCATGACGATCATGACCCACGCCGCGGGCCCGCAGCGCATCGGCCGCGTCATGGCCGTACTGGGCGTGCCCATGCTGCTGGGCCCGATCGGCGGCCCGATCCTGGGCGGCTGGCTGATCGAATCCTTCAGCTGGCACTGGATCTTCCTGATCAACCTGCCCATCGGCATCATCGCGCTGATCCTGGCCTTCGTCGTCTTCCCGCGCGACAACCCCGAACCCTCGCAGAGCTTCGACTTCCTGGGCATGCTGCTGGCCTCACCCGGTCTGGCCGCCTTCCTCTACGGCGTGTCCTCGATTCCCGGTGAGGGCACCGTCAAATCGGCCAAGGTGCTCATCCCCGCGATCATCGGCCTGGCGCTGCTGATCGGATTCGTCTTCCACGCCCTGCGCACCGAGCACCCGCTGATCGAACTGCGGCTGTTCCAGAACAAGCCGCTGCGCTTCGCGGTGATGACCATGACCCTGTTCGCCATGGCGTTCTTCGGCTCCGGTCTGCTGCTGCCGTCGTATCTGCAGCAGGTGCGCGGGGAATCGACCCTGGCCGCCGGTCTGCTCATCGCCCCGCAGGGCCTGGGCGCCATGCTCACCATGCCGATCGCGGGCCGGCTGGTCGACAAGATCGGGCCCGGCAAGATCGTGCTCACCGGTATCACCGTCATGGCGGTGTCCATGGCGTTCCTGACCCAGGTCAAGGCCGACACCCCCTACACACTGCTGTGCGGGGTGCTGTTCGTGATGGGTCTGGGCATGGGCTGCACCATGATGCCGACCATGACCGCCGCCATCCAGACGCTGACCCACAGCGAGGTCGCGCGCGGGTCGACGCTGATGAACATCGTCAACCAGACCGCCGGATCCATCGGCACCGCAACCATTTCCATGGTGCTGACCAGCCTGCTCAACCGGGGCGACACCCTGGGCGACAAGGGCGTGCAACTGCCCCCGGGCGCCCCCGACCCGTCGCTGGCCAACGCGGCCATCGGGTCGCGCTACAGCGGCCAGCTCGCGCAGCTGCCGCACACCCTGCTCGGCGAGGGCTTCGACCTCGCCGCGCGCGCCTTCGCCCACACCTTCGTGGTGGCGCTGTGCCTGCTGGCGGCCACCTTGATCCCGGCGTTCTTCCTGCCCCGCGCCAAACCGGCCGCACCCGCCGAGGCCGACGTGCCCGTCGCGGTGCACTGACCCGAAAACCCGTGTGGCCCATCCGGAAACGCTTCCGGATGGGCCACACGGCCTTCCCGGGTCCCAGGGCATGTCCGGGTCTCAGGGCAGCCGGGAGCCGGTGGTGGTGAGGTGCTCACCGTAGAAGGCGATCAATCCGGTGGCCGAGGCGATCGCGGCCAGCAGCCAGAACCGGATGATGACCGTGGTCTCCGGCCACCCGGTCAGCTCGAAATGGTGATGGAACGGCGCCATCTTGAACAGCCGCGTGCGGGTGGTGCGGAACATGACGATCTGCAGCAGCACCGACAGGATCTCGGCCACGAACAACGCCCCCACCGCCACCATCAGCAACTCGGTGCGGGTGGTGATCGACAACCCCGCCAGCAGCCCGCCCAGCGCCAGCGCCCCCGTGTCACCCATGAAGATCTTCGCCGGAGCCGCGTTCCACCACAGGAATCCGGTACACGCCGCCGTCCCGGCCGCGCACACCAGCGCCAGATCCAGCGGATCGCGCACCGTGTAGCAGCCCGGCACCGCCTTGACCGCGCACGAATGGGTGTACTGCCAGAACGTGATCAGCACATACGACCCCAGTGCCAGACCCACCGAACCCGCCGCCAGGCCGTCCAGGCCGTCGGTGATGTTGACCGCGTTCGACCATGCCACCACCAGGAAGATCGCCGCCAGCAGGAACCCGGTCAGCCCCAGCGAGACCGTGGAGATGTCGCGCACGATCGACACCTGCCGGCTGCCCGGCGTCAGCCCCGAACCGCCCCGGAAATGCAGGGCCAGCACCCCGAAAAGCACAGCGGCACTGACCTGCCCGAGATACTTGCCCGACGCGGTCAGCCCCAGGCTGCGCTGCTGGGACAACTTGATGACATCGTCGAGGAAACCCACCGCGCCCAGCGCGGTCGCCAGCCCCAGCACCAGCAGCCCCGACGCGGTCGTGCCGGTCCCCCCGTAGGACATCCCCACCAGGTGCGCGGCCCCGTACCCGCACCACAGCGCGATCAGGATCGCCAGCCCGCCCATGGTCGGGGTGCCGCGCTTGGCCAGATGGCTCGCCGGGCCGTCCGCCCGGATCTGCTGCCCCAGCCGATGGCGGGTGAACACTCGGATCAGCAACGGCGTCACCGTGATCGACACCGCCAGCGCCACCATCGCCGCCACCAGAATCTGCCGCATCCGCCCCCCTCGAGACCCGAATTCGGTCACATGCTAACCGGGACCCGAACGAAACGAACCTGCGTGATTGTTAGCGTGAAGTATGGACACAGCGGGCCGACGACGCGACCACCTGCGAGAGTTCCTGCGCGACAGGCGCTCCCGCCTCACCCCCGATCAGGTCGGACTGCCCGCCGCGGGCCGCCGCCGCACCCCCGGCCTGCGCCGCGAGGAAGTCGCGGTCCTCGCCGGCGTCGGCGTCTCCTGGTACACCTGGCTCGAACAGGGCCGCGACATCACCGTCT
Source organism: Nocardia sp. NPDC059228 (assembly GCF_042754245.1). Classification (NCBI taxonomy): domain Bacteria; kingdom Bacillati; phylum Actinomycetota; class Actinomycetes; order Mycobacteriales; family Nocardiaceae; genus Nocardia; species Nocardia sp. NPDC059228. The sequence goes on from NZ_JBHZAL010000013.1 coordinate 48,052, forward strand.
CCACCGACGTTCTCGACGCCGTCGCCGCCGCCCTGCGGCTCACCGCCCCCGAACGCGCTCACCTCTACGTCCTGGCCGGCCTCAACCCGCCCTGCGCCGCCACCGACAGCGGCACCGGCATCAGCGCCGAGACCCGCAACCTGCTCGACGCCTGGAATCCCCGCCCCGCCGTTCTGCGCGACCGCTACTGGAATGTGCTGGCCTACAACGACACCGCCCGCGCCGTCTTCGGCTACGACGGCCCCGGCGGCAACTGCCTGGTCACCTACTTCACCAGCCCGCGCTACCTGGCCATGCCACAGACCTGGGCCGAGGCCGCACCCGCGGTCGTGGCCGCCTACCGTGCCGACTCCGCACTCTGCCCCGGCGACCCCGGCTTCGACTCGGTCATCACCGAACTCGCCTCGCGCAGCCCGGAATTCGCGCGCCTGTGGTCGCGCCACGATGTCGGCCCGGCCCAGCAGGCGGTCAACGCGCTGGCACACCCCGAGGCCGGCGCACTCCACTTCGACGCCACCACCCTCATTCTCGCCGACCAATCCGACCGCCACCTGGTTCTCTACAACCCCCGCGCCGGCACCGATACCGCCGCCCGTCTCGACCAGCTCCACCGCCTCCGCCTGGCCCCACCCGCCTGAGCCCGCCGGAACCGTGTCCGTGTCGTCCTCGCGGGCCGCAACCCAGCAATGTTGACCCTGCTCACATTTCTGGTAATGTATGCAGCGCTAACTCGACTCCGGCGGCCATCGTAGAAGGCTTCAATGCACCAGGGACAAGGGGCAGGCGTTGCACAAGTACGCACTGAAAGACGGCGGGGCCAAACTGATGAACCTCGCCCACCGGGTCGTCCTCACCGTCAGCGGGAACAAACTGCTGGCCAACCCATTCGGGATGCCGGTGGTCGAATTGCACACGGTCGGGCGGAAGTCGGGACTGCCGCGTTCGTGCTACCTGACCGCGCCGGTCCATGACGCCGACCGGGTCGTGCTGGTCGCCTCGAAGGGCGGCGACGACCGGAACCCCGACTGGTACCGCAACCTGCAGGCGCACCCCGATGCCGAACTGGTGATCTACGGCCGGCGGCGAAAAGTGCACGCACACACCGCGGATCGCAGCGAGCGAGCCGAACTGTGGCCGCAGATCACCTCGGCATACAAGGGCTACGCGAACTACCAGGAGCGCACCACCCGCGAGATCCCGGTCGTCGTCTGCGAGCTGAGGGACTGACATCGGTCACCATCGGCGGCGCCGGCGCGAGCCGTGCTCGGCAAGGTGGTGGTGACACACCCACGATAACTGGGCACTGTTTACCCATCGCGCGGCCCGGCAGGCTGAAGCCATGACACACAACGGGTTCCGGTTCCAGGACAAGGTCGCGCTCATCACCGGCGGTAGCAGCGGGATGGGGCTGGCCGCCGCGCGGCGGCTCGTCGCGGAGGGGGCGTGGGTGATCGTGACCGGGCGTGACAAGGACCGGCTGGACACCGCGGTGGCCGAGCTGGGGGAGCGGGCGATCGGGGTGGCCGGGGACGCCACCGAGCCCGAGGATCTCGCGGCGCTGGCGCGGGTGGTGTCCGAGCGGTTCGGGCGGTTGGACGTGGCGTTCGTGAATGCGGGAATCGGTGCGTTCCAACCGGTTTCGGCGGTCACCGGCGACGAGTTCGATCGGGTGGTGGGAATCAACTTCAAGGCCGCGTTCTTCACCGTGCAGCACATGCTGCCGCTGCTGGTCGACGGAGGTGCGATCGTCCTCAACGCCTCCTTCGCCCCGTATCGGGGCGCGCCCGGCGCCGCACTGTATTCGGCGACCAAGGCGGCGGTGCAGAATCTGACGCGGACGCTGGCGGCGGAGTTGGCGCCCCGCGGGATCCGGGTGAACTCGGTCAGCCCCGGCTACATCGACACCCCCGCCTACCGGGCCGAGGCCTCCGCCGACGCGCAGGCCACCGCGGGGTCACGGGTGGCGCTCGGGCGGGTCGGCGACAGCGACGAGGTCGCCGCCGCCGTCGCATTCCTGGCCTCCGTCGACGCCTCCTACATCACCGGTCAGGACCTGCTCGTCGACGGCGGCCTGACCACGGTGATCCCGTCGGCGATGGTGTGACTCGGGACGCGCGCAGATCGGCGGCCGGGTCGGCGGTGATGCGGCCGGGATACGACCGCAGCGCGGTTCACTCCTCGGCCTCCACCCGCAGCGGCACGGTGCGCCACCCGACGCTGGTCACCGACGGCTCCAGGCTCAACCGGCTCACCGCCGCCTCCATCTGCCGGTCGTCGCGGCGGTCACCGGTCAACTCCGCCCGCACCTGCACCCGGCCCGGGGAGGTGTCGTGGCTCGAGATCGACACCAGCCGGAAATCGGTGCGCGTCAGCGACTGCACCAGCAGCGCCCGCACGTGCGCCTCGTGCGCGTCGTCGGTGTCGGCGTGGAAGGCGTACAACGCCTCCTGCGCCTCGACCTCGTCGACACCGGGACGATCCACCGTGCGCGCCACCGTGCGCAGCGCGGTATTGACCACCACCACCGCCACCGTGCCCGCCACCGCGGTCGAATACATGCCCGCACCCGCGAGCGCACCCACCGCCGCCGCACACCACAGCGTCGCGGCGGTGTTCAGGCCGCGGATATTGAACCCGTCGCGCAGGATCACCCCCGCGCCCAGGAAGCCGATACCCGAAACGATCTGCGCCGCAACACGAGTCGGATCCGCCGAGGCGCCGCCGAAGCCGTGCGCGGACAGCAGTACGAACAAGGTCGCCCCGGCGGCGACCAGCGAATTCGTGCGCAGTCCGGCCATCCGGGCCCGGAACTGACGCTCGAACCCGATCACCGCGCCCAACCCGACACCCGTGCCGAGCCGCAGCAGCATTTCCCACATGGTCATCTCGATCTCCCCGCGGAGGACGGCGCGCTCCGGACTCGGACGCTACCGGGGTAGGGGCAGCGGCCAGGAGAGGGCAGGAGTGACGCCGAGTGAACGATTGGCTAACGGAACTCGATCCGGTCCATCGGGCACGACCACCACCTCCTCGACGCCACACGCACGCATGCCGGGGGAGTGGGACCGGCGCGACATCGCCGGTACGGGTACCACCCCTCGTAAGACCTTCAGCACTCCACGGCGTAAACCCGCCACGGGTGGCGGGAGCCGGTCGGGGCATCCCCTTAGCTCGGGGAAACCTGTCCTGATCCGGGGCGTCTCTCGACGTTCGGGATCGCCGGCCTGTATCCGTGAAGGAGCCTCAGCTAACGACGGCACCTTGCGACCAGAAGTAAACACCCGCCCGCCGCGATCGGCAACCCGACGTGAGCGCCGTCGCATTCGCGCTCCCGTCAGCGTCGCGCCTCGACCGCGACCCGCGCCACCAGCCGCACCACACACAGCACCGCCACCACCGCCGCGAAGATCTGCACCGCGGCCAGCAAACCGGTCGCGCCCGCCAGCAGGCCGACACCGATGACCGGGCCGCCGCTGCCGCAATAGGCCATCACGAAATAGGTCGACAGCACATCGGCGTGCCGATCGGCCGGCGCGGCCGCATTGATCGCGGTCAATCCCGACAGGAACACCAGACCATGACCGGCCCCGGCCAGCACCGTCGCGAACAACAGCAATGGCAGCGAGGAGACCGCCCCCGCGACCGCCAGCAACACCAGGCCCACCGCCAGCAGTGGGAATCCCGTGAAGTCCAGGGCCCGTTCGGGTTTGCCGTAACCCACCAGCTGCGCCACCGCCCACGCCGCGGGCAGCAGCGCGGCCGCCGCGCCACCGACCACCAGATTCGCACTGCCCGACAGGGTCGCGGCATAGGTCGGGATCAGCGTGAGGAAGACGCCGACCACCGCGAAACCCAGGAACGCACCCGTGCCCGCGGCCGCGAAGACCGCACCCATCCCGGCCGGGATACTCGGCCGCCGCGGCCGCCACCGGGTGACCGTCGCGGTCTCGGGCAGCGCCGCCACCGCCACCGCGGCCGGGACCAGCAGCGCGAGCTCCACCACGAACGGTGTCACGTACGGAGCCGGAAGATATTGCGCCAGAACAGCTCCCAGCACCGGGCCCAGGCCCATGCCGCCCGCCGAGGCCACCGCCGACACCAGGGCCGCGCGGCGGCGCTCACCGTGCGGTTCCAGCTCGGTCAGCGCGGCGGTGAGCGCGCCCGAGGCCGCCCCGACCGCCATCCCCTGCAGGATGCGGGCCGCGAACAACCACACCACGTCGGTGGCCAGCGCGAAACCCAGCGTGCCCAGCGCCGCCAGCGCCAGCGCGGGCAGCAGAATCCGGCGCCGCCCCAGCACATCCGAGGCCGGACCGGCGATCAGCAGCGCGGGAATCAGCACCCCCATGTAGACCGCGAACACCAGCGTCATCACCAGCGGTGAGAACCCGAACCGATGCGCGTAGCCGTGGTACAGCGGCGTGGCCACATTGGTTCCGGTCAACAGGATCAGCAGCGTGTAGGCGGTGCCCCAGAACCGCGTACCGCTCCCGGGCGGTGAATCCTGCGGGGCGGCAGCGTCTTCGGGGACGGCTGCGGGGGATTGCTCGACGGTCATGGCGTCCTCCCGGCGCAGACATGTTCGATAATTCCGAACATAACAGGATGTTCGGAATTTGTGAACATGTGGACTAGCCTGGACACCATGGCAAGCCGGACCGCGACCGAACTGGTTCACCCCGCCCGCGACGAACTGCGGTTCAGCACCGTGCTGGCCGCCCTCGCCGACCCCGTCCGGCTCACCATCGTCACCCGCCTGGCCGCCGCCGAGAACGGCGAACTGGCCTGCACCACCTTCGACCTGCCGATCAGCAAATCCACCCAGAGCGGGCACTTCAGAACCCTGCGCGAAGCCGGCGTCATCCGTCAGCGTGACGAGGGCACCCGCCGCCTCAACCGGCTGCGTACCGAGGACCTCGAGGCCCGCTTCCCCGGGCTGCTCGACCTGGTGCTCACCCACGGCCGCGGTGCGGCCCTGAGCGTCTAACCCGAATCTCGCGGCGACTCCGCGCCGTCCGGCGCCGACTCGTACGCGGTCGGACTCGGGGCGGTCAGCACCCGCCAGATCTCGTCGACGTAGGACTCCCAGGCCTCCTGGTCGGCCGGCAGCGTGCCGCGCATCGTCCGCCACAGCTGGCCCGTGCCCAGGTATGCCGAATATGCCAGTGCCGCACGATGTTTCGCCACCGGTGCGGCGAAACCGAGCCGGATGAACAGGTCGGCCAGATACTCGATGCGCCGCACGGTGACCCGGGTGAGCACCGGCTCCACCAGCGGATCGGTCGCCCCGGCCAGCAGCACCGCGAGCTTCTCCTGCGGATGCGCCAGCGCCGCGCCCAGCAGCGTCCGCAGCCCGACCGCCGGATCGGGTTCGGCCGACACCAGCGCGATCACCGCATCGGTCTCCTCGTGTTCCCAGCGCTGCAGGGCTGCGGCCAGCAACTCGTCCCGATTCGCGAAATGCCAGTAGGCGCTGCCCTTGGTCGCGCCCAGCCGCGCGGCCAGGGGTTCGATGGCGACCGCGCCCACGCCGCCCTCGCCGAGCGCCGCCAGCGCGGCCGCGACCCAATCGTCACGGCTGAGCCGTCGCCTCTTCTCCGCCATAGCTCCGTACGGTACCGTATGGAACCGGAACATACGGTACCGTACGGAACGGGTGAGTCGATGATCTGGAACATTCACCAGCGAGAACTACCGGTGTCGGCGCAGCAGGCCGGAGCCCTGCTCGACGCGGTGGCCGAGCCGGGCAATCCGCTCTGGCCCGGCGAGCACTGGCCGCCCCTGATCCTGGATCGGCCGCTGCAGGTCGGCGCCGACGGCGGGCACGGCAGCATCCGCTACGTCTGCACCGCCTACGAACCCGGCCGCGCCGTCGAGTTCACCTTCGCGCCGAGCATGCCCTTCGCCGGCACGCACACCTTCGAGATCATCGATCGCGGCGAACGGGGTTGCGTGATGCGGCATCTCATCGTCGCGCGGGCCCGCACGCCGCGGGGCCGGCTGCTGTGGAGCCTCGCCATCCGCTGGCTGCACGACGCGGTGCTCGAGGAGCTGCTCGATCGCGCCGCCACGGAAATGGGGCACCCGCCCGCCCAACCGGCCCGATGGTCACCGTGGGTGCGCATACTGCGCCGATCACTCGACCGCGTCCACGCCGCGGTTCCGGCCGCCTGACCGGCCCGATCGAACCCGCTGCACCGCAAGCGGATCCGGGCGGGCCAGCCGCCCGGGTCAGCCGCGGTACACGCCGCGATAGGCGTCGATGGTCTCCACCAGATGGTCGACGATCTGCTCGCGTGTGGCGCGCAGCGTGCCATTGAGCCACGCCGAGAACATGCCCGCATTACCGCTGGCCATGGTGACCGCCGCCAGCCGCCGCCGCACCGGATCCTCGATATGGGCGAACAGGTGATCCTGGATCAACCGGGTGAACGCGGGCATCACCGCGATCGTCGTCTGCCCCAGGCCCGTCGAGGAATACGGCTCCACCAGAAACAGCCTCGACTTGCGCGGATCCTCGAGCACCTTCGCCACCAGCGTCTCCGACAGCGCGCGATCGCGGTCCGGATCGTCGGCGACCGCGAAGGCCGTCATCGGATCCAGGAACTCCTCGGCGATCTGGCGGTAGAGCACGTCGAGCAGTTCGTCTCGGCTGGCGAAGGATTCGTAGAAATAGCGGTCGGTCAGGTTGGCGCGCCGGCACACCGCGCGCATGGTCACCGCACCCGCCCCCGACTCGCCGATCAGATCCAGTGCGGCCTCGAGCAACGCGGCCCGGCGCGCCTCACGGCGTTCGGTGAGGGTCGTTCCACCCCAGATACGGGGCTCGGCGTCGGAGGGAGGCTGCTCGGTGTGCACCGGGTCAAGAGTAATGCCCGGTGCCGGGCGGTATCGCGCACCCGGCACCGGCGGGCGGATTCGCGGCGATGTCGGCAGTGCCGACTACCGTGGGTGGATGGATATCAGCGCGTTCATCGCGGGCCGCCTCGACAAGCAGCAGGAAGCCGCCGAATTCGCTCTGAAGCTCGAGCGCGACTTCCAGGACACCGGCCGCGAGATCAAATACGAATGGGTGCGTCACGTGCGCCGCCGCGGCAGCCGCACCGCCCCGTCGTCGGTGTTCCTGCCCGGCGCACCGACCCCGAAGGAACTGTTGCGGCACCAGGCGGCGCTGCGGCTGATCCTCGGCCAGCACACCCCCGACACGGGCGGGCATTGCTCGGTGTGCCGGCAGCCCGACTCCCGTGGCGGCCAGGAACCGGCGGCGTGGCCGTGCCCCACCATCCGCGCGGTGGCCGGCATCTGGTCCGATCACCGCGACTACCCGCTCCCGCGTGATTGATCGGCGCACCGGGCCGAATCCATCGACCCGGTGCCGGATGCGATCGCACACCCGGCACCGGACCACCGGGTACTCGCGCGGACCGGGCCCGCGCCGCTAGCCGGTGACCACGCAGGCGCTGCCGAGGTTGATGCCGGCGTTGACCGTCACCAGCGCCCACTGCGAGCCGTTGTAGGTCCAGGCCTGGATGTAGTGCACCCCGGTCGAGGTCGGCGTCCAGCTCGAGGTGCCGGTGCCGCCGCTGCCGAGGCTGAACTGCTGCTGACCGAAGGTGGCGGTGTTGCTGTCGTAGAGCCAGACGTATTCGTACGGGCTGCCGTTCACGGTGACCGTGTAGGAGCAGTTGGTGCCGTAGCCGCCGCCGAGACCGATGCTCGACCCGCTGGACACGCTGACGCTGGTGACATACGCCGACGCTTGCGGCGCGGCGAGCACGAGCGCCGCGGCTGCGGCGGCGAAGGTGGTGAATGCGGTGAGGGCCGACTTCCGTGACCGGATCATCGTCGATCATCTCCCCAGATATACGGAGGAATGGGATCTTTCGCGCCAATGGCGCATTCCACCAGTGTCGGCGTCGAGGACCCCCGGCACGCGCGTATCGGGCTACTCGTTCCGGACCATCCGGGTGGTCGCGGCGGCCTCATGATCAGCGGTTATCGTCCAGCTGCATCCGATCGGCCCGAAAAGTCCGATGCCCCTAACGATCCCCTAATTCTCGTGCTCACCGAGCGGCGCAGCTACCACGTCGCTACCGTTCTTGTTGTCCGAATCGTGCCCGGGCGGACACGCGCAGACGCCCACGGCACCGGATGCCCGCGCGTCTCTTCCCCGAGGCTCGCACCCGCGTCCCCGCATCTGGCGGCGCCGCGAACACGGCGGCGCCGAGGCCACCCCCGATCCCGGCCTCGGCGCCGCCGCACCGCAATTCGAGGCCGCGACACCTGCCCGGCATCGCGACTGTGATCGACCACGATTCCGCCGCAAAACCATCGGAAACCGGCCGCTGCTGCAATGATCGACCCGGATTTGTCTTCAGTTCGGGTCGGCACCGCGAATCAACCTGTGCCCGTGGACTGTTCGAGGTGCAGAAGGATCGACCTGTATGACCGCAAGCCGGTACGCCAGCAAACCCGTCGTCGCCGAGGTCCCCGAGCCCTCCAGCTGGGGACGGCATCTGGGAATCAACGAGGACGTCGCCGACGGGCTCGACGCCGGGCAACTCGGCGCACTGATCTTCGTCCGGAAACTGGTGCGCTGCTGGTACATCGCCAATGTGCTGCTGGCACTGTCGATCTGGGCCGCGATCACGCTGTGGGCGCGCCTGTACGGGCAGGCCACCTTCGGTGACTGCGCCGCGGTCACCGGGTTCACCAGCCGCTGCGATCCCGGCCTGCAGTCGCTGATCATGGGGCTGGTCAGCGGATTCGTGGTCGCGACGGCGGTATTCGTGCTGACCTCGCTGCCCTGCTTCATGATCGGCTACGCCATCCGCTGGTCGGCACGCGCCATGGCCGACCGCAACGAATGGCGAATCACCGACTGACCGCGCACACCTCGCCCGCCCGGTAGCGCCTAGCCGGCGGGAGTCCGCGGTGGCGTCGCCCCTGCGACGATCTCCCGCAGCGCCGCGATGTGCCCGTCGAAGGCGTCGCGCCCGACGCGGGTCAGGCGGGCCCGAACCCGGCGGCGGCTGCCCTCGAGACGGCGCTCGGTCGCGACATACCCGGCGTCCTCCAATGTCGCCAGCTGCTTCGACAGCGCCGAATCCGACAGAGTCAGCCGCTCCTTGAGGAAGGAGAACTCCGCCCAATCCGCGGCGGCCAAGGTCGCGACCAGATTCAATCGCGTACTCGGATGGATCAATTCGTCGAAGCGGGCCACGCTCATGCGCGCACCCAGCGACGTCCCGCCCGCAGCAGCTCCGGCCCGCCGAACCCGATGACGGCCGCGATCAGCACCGCCGACCAGGTCCGCGGATGCCCGGCCCCATCGGCATCCAGCAGCAGGGCCGCCACCACGGTCAGCGCGACCAGGACCAGCAGCATGGTGATCACGATCAGCGGTGTGCGCCGCCCGGCGACCTCCGCGCTGACCTGAACCCGGCCGGTGCGATGGCGCCCGTCCAGCAATCGCGACGCCAGCGCCGAATGCCCCGCGCCGAACACCAGCGTCGCGACCGCCGTCAGCCAGCCCGGCCCGAAATCCCCGATCACCCCCAAAACCACCCAGCCGCAACCCATTCCCCACCAGTACCCCCGCGGCAGCCCGACCTCCTCGGCCACCTGCCGCCGCGCCCGCCCCGCCGCATCCAGCGCCGCACGGGCCTGATCCGGAGTAATGCCGTCCATGCCGACCCCTCACTTTCCTACTCGGAAAGTAAGCGTCCACTTTCCCAGTAGGAAAGTCAAGGGTGGCCGGTGACCGACCGGGCTGTCCGGGTCCGGTGCCGCGAAGAACGTTGCGCACGAAGACGATCGACCGGTGCGGCCGAACGCTGCGACGTCCCATCCCGTGCGCCGGCCACCCATGTCGCGACGACCCGCTCGCGACCACCCGGGCCGAGGGCGGCCGACGGGGGAGACTGTCGGTCATGGCGGATGGGATCGAGTGGGGGCCGGCGGATCGAGCGGCCGGGGTGAATCGGTTGTCGCCGCTGCGGTTCGTGATGGCGTTCGGTGTGGTGAGCATGCTCGCCGACGTCGTCTACGAGGGGGCGCGGTCGATCACCGGCCCGTATCTGGGCACCCTGGGCGCCTCGGCGGCACTGGTCGGCTTCGTCACCGGGGCCGGGGAGGCGGTCGCGCTGGTGTTCCGTCTCGTGACCGGCACGTTGTCCGACCGCACCGGCCGGCACTGGGCATTGTCGATCGCCGGGTACACGCTGACCGTGGTGTCGGTGCCGCTGCTGGCGCTGGCGACCTGGCTGTGGCCCGCCGCGGGCCTGGTGGTCGCCGAACGGTTCGGCAAGGCCGTGCGCGCCCCCGCACGCGACACCATGCTCGCCCAGGCCGCCGGATCGGGCATCGGGCGCGGAAGGGCCTTCGCGGTGCACGAGGCACTCGACCAATCCGGGGCGCTGCTGGGACCGCTGCTGGTCGCGGGCATGATCGCACTCTCCGGCTTCCGGCTCGCATTCGCGGTACTCGCCATTCCCGGCGCGTTGGCGCTGCTCACCCTGGCCTGGCTGCGGCGTGCGGCGCCCCGGCCGGTGGCCTACGAAACCGACCATCACGACGCCGGGACCACCGTGCGAGCCGACGGCCGGTTACCGGGCCGATTCTGGCTCTACGCGGCGTTCACCGCGACCTCGATGGCCGGGTTCGCCACGTTCGGGGTGCTGTCGTTCCACCTGCAGGCCCGTCACGTGCTGCCCGACAGTTTGATCCCGGTCACCTACGCCGCCGCCATGGGTGCGGCGGCACTGGCCGCACTGGCCTCGGGACACCTCTACGACCGGATCGGGTTGCGGGGGCTGGTGATTGCGCTGCCGCTGTCGGCGGTGGTGCCGCTGCTGTCGTTCTCGACCCATGCCGGTCCGGTGTGGGCGGGAGCGATCGTGTGGGGCGCGGCGATGGGCATCCACGAATCCACCCTGCGCGCCGCGGTCGCCGACATGGTCCCCGCCGCGCGCCGCGGCACCGGATACGGCGTGTTCACCGCCGTCTACGGTCTGGCCTGGCTGGCCGGGTCCACCCTGATCGGCGTGCTCTACGGTCATTCGGTGACCGCGGTCGTCGTGTTCACCCTCGCCACACAGTCGATCGCCCTGATGTTGTTCGTGCCCTTGGCCTTCGGCCGTCCATCCCGCCGTCGACCTCGCCGTCAGCCCAGCAGTTCGTCCAGATAGCACCAGCGCCAGGATTCACCGGGCTCGACGCTGCGCATGACCGGGTGACCGGTGTTGTCGAAGTGCTTGGTGGCGTGATTGCCGGGGGAGGAGTCGCAGCAGGCGACATGGCCGCAGTCCAGGCACATGCGCAGGTGGACCCAGACCAGGCCCTCGTCGAGGCATTCGCCGCAGGCGTCGGGGGTGTCGGGAGTGCGGACGCAGGGGGCCTCGCGCAGGTGCTCGCAGGCGCCGGCGGTGACCGGGGAGCTCAGGGGGGTGCCATCGTCCTCGTCGGCCTCGGCGACCCGGTCGATGGTGGACTCCTCGATGTCGAGGGTGGCCATGACCGCCTGCAGGACCTCCTGATCGACCTGGCCCGAATCACGGATGCGCAGCACGGCTTCGCGTTCGGCGGCCAGCATGGCCAGGCGCAGGCGCCGGTACTCGCCGCTGGGGGTGACGCGCTGGGATTCGGAGCGGCCCAGCAACTCCCACGCCGCCTGGGCGCGCACCACCACGCGGTTGCGCAGGGCGTCGACCACGTCCGGCGGGGTCTCGGGGGCGATGTTCTCCTCGAGCGCCTTCAGTCCCGCGACAGTGGCCTGTTGCAGCAGATTCGCTTCCTGCAGGAGGTCTTCGGCCTGACTGGGCCCGCGCAACCGCAGCAACCGCACCAGCCACGGCAGCGACAAGCCTTGCAGCAGCAGCGTTCCGCCCACCACCACGACCGCCAGCAGCCGCAGCGTCGCCAGCTCCGGGGTGTCACCGGGCAGCAGCAGCGCCGCGGCCAGCGTCACCACCCCGCGCATGCCCGCCCACGCCACCACCGCCGGACCGGTCCACTCCGGCTTGGGTTTGCCCTGCCGCCGCCCTTCGACCCGCCAGGCCGCGTAGGTCGCCGGGAACACCCACACCGGGCGCACCACGATCACCGTCACCAGCACCGCCGCACAGGTCCACAGCAGCGTCGAATGCGACAGCCCGCTGTGCCAGGCATCCTCGACCAGATGCCGCACCTGCAGGCCGATCAGCAGGAAAACCGCGCTCTCGAGCAGGAATTGGATGGTGCGCCAGTTGGTGTGCTCGGCGATGCGCGAGGCCGCGCTCTGCCACTGCGGGGCGCCGTGACCCAGGATCAGGCCACAGGTCACCACCGCGATCACACCCGAGGCGTGCACCCCTTCGGCGGGCAGATACGCGATCCACGGCGCCAGCAGCGACACGCTCGTGTCCAGCACCGGATCGCTGATGCGCCGGCGCAGGAACGCCAGCACCATCGCCGCCACCCCGCCGATGAGCGCGCCACCACCGGCCGCGCCGACGAAACTCGCCCCCGCCTCCCACATCGTCACGCTGCCGGCCATGGCGGCCACCGCGGTGCGCAGGGTCACCAGCGCGGTCGCGTCGTTGAACAGCGACTCACCCTCGAGCAGCGTCACGATCCGGCGCGGCATCCCGACCCGGCGCGCCACCGCCGTGGCCGCCACCGCATCGGGCGGGGCCACGATCGCCCCGATCGCCACCGCCGCCGAGAACGGCACCGGCAGCAGCCAATACACCACCCCGCCCACCGCGAACGCGGTGAACAGCACCAATCCCACCGACAGCAGGGTGATCGTGGTCTTCTTCGGCCGGAAGTCCACCAGCGACGTGCGGATCGCCGTCGTGTACAGCAGCGGCGGCAGCAACCCCAGCAACACCAGCTCGGGCGCGACATCGAACTCCGGCACCAGCGGCAGATACGAGCCGATCACCCCGGCGACGGTGAGCACGAACGGCTCACCCAGCCCCAGCCGGCGCGCACCGGCGGCCAATGCGACCGCCACCGACACCAGCAATACGAGTCCGAACGCCCACTCCACGAGATCATCGTGCCAGCCGCCATGACCGATTCCGTCATCGGCTCGCCACCAGCGAACAACCCCGCCCGCCATCGGCGTGCACGGACCCGGCCGGAGTCACCCCGCCGGGCGACCGGAGCTACTCCGCGTGCCCGGACCGCGACCGGGTGATCGCGAAAACCCCGAACCGGGCGGCCAGCGCCACCAGCCACAGCACCACACCGACGAGGTTGAACACCGTCCCGGCATCGGTATAGGTACCGATCAGGATGGAGACGACACCCGCCGAGAAACACACGACGGTGGCGGCATGACAGACGGTCAGAGTGATGCGCAGGTCGGTGTCCGGACCGGCGGCTGGCTCGATGCTGATGGTGAAACTCCTGGCAACGCTGGTGAATTCGACCCCCGGCACCTTAGCGCCCCGCACGCCGAAGTGCAGATTCCACGAGTTCACCGACTTCGCACCGACGCCCGCCCCGATCCCGGTTACCCTGTTGCTCAACACGATTCACCGGCGGGGACCGATGCACGAGGACATCGATCACTACCGGCCCTTCTCCAGTCCAGCCCGTGGCCTCGGCGGAGTGGTGGTCATCGATATGGACCACATGCACAAGTGTGGAGTCTGCCCAGCCGAGGGTGCAATCGGTCAGGATGCCGGGTCCAAAGAGGCGCCACCGCTGGACAAGGGTTGCGGTAGTTATCGCGTGATGGTTCTTTACAGTGGTCGAAGTCGTGGTGGCTCGGGCGTCAGCCGGATTGGTTGACGGGACCACCCGTAACGCCGCCAACCACACGGTTGTGTCGCTGGTTCAACCTTCGCCGTCGCGTTGCGGCGCCCACTCCCGGATCGCGGCGATGATCTGCTCGGGCGCGTCTTCCTGAATGTAGTGGCCCGCGCCCTCCAGGATGACGGTGCGATGCTGGGGAAAGACCCGCTCCCAGCGGCGACGCTCCGGTTCGCGGAACGCCACATCCTTGGTCGGCCACACCAGCAACGCGGGCTTGTCACCCAGGGCGGGCAGCCCTCGCTCGATCTCGGCGAGAAACGGTCGGCTGCCCAGGATTTCGCGAGGGAACACGTGCATCGGACGCCTCGACTCGGACGTCGGGAACGGCCCACGATAGGCGTCCATCACCGACTCCGACAGCTTCCGGCGCCGGACACCGAGCGGTATGAGCCTCTCGACGAAGAAGTTTCGACGCAGAATCAGATAGCTGCCGATCGGACCGCCCAGCGTCCGGGAGAACACCTGCGTTCCCAGATCCGATTTCGGCCAGGCCCAGGTATTGCCGATCACGAACGCGGCGAACCGATCCGGATGCCGCGTCGCGACCGCGAACCCGATCGGCCCGCCCCAATCCTGCACCATGAGCGTCACGCCCGACAGGTCGAGCTCGGTGACGAATCGCTCGACGACCCTCGCGTGCTCGGCGGGCGTGAAACCGTATTCAGGGCCCGGGCGTGAGAGGCCGAACCCGGGGTAATCCAAAGCGATGCAGCGAAATTGGCCGCTGAGATGGGTGATCAACTCACGGTAGAGAAACGACCAGGTGGGGTTACCGTGCAGAAGTAGCAGCGGTGGACCGATGCCTTCGTCGACGTAATGGACGCGAGCGCCGCCCAGGTCGAGATAGCGGTGCTCGAAGGGGTATGAGTCTCGGGGCACCCAGGACGGAATTGCCGGTGTGTCATCGGACATGTCCACCTCCTCGGGCGAAGCATACGGAGTAGCTGCTGCGGATCACGTTCGCGAAACACCCACTCGACCTGATTGATCACCATTGAACGGACTGCAAGCTGAAAACCCGCCGCCGCAAAGAGGCTTTCATGACCGAAAGCGGTGGGTTCCCGACGAAGTAGCTTCAGTCCGGCTGAACCCACGGGAAACGCGCCAGTAAGGAACGTGTCACCAAGTACATGAGCGCCGTAGGCGCTGTGCCCGTGGCGCGGTGCCCCACCGGTCGGGGCCGCCGAGGAGCGGCTGCCCCGTGACTCATTCGGGTCGCGGCGCGGATTCCATGGGTTTGCCCGCATCCCGCCACGCGGTGATGCCGCCCGCGAGGCTGTGCGCGTCGTACCCGGCGCGGCGAGCCAGGGCCGCGAAGCGCCGCGATACCTCACCGACCGGGCAGACGAAAACCACGGGGCGCGAACGCGAGAACGGGATGCCCTGGGTGAGCATGTCGTCGAGGTGGTCGTCGCGAATGTTCAGCGCGCCCGGCACGTGCGCGATCCGGTAGGCCATCGCGCCCCGGGTATCGACGATGGTCGGGCGGGCCGTGCGGTCGAGCTGCTCGAGCTCATCGGGGGACAGCACCGGGGTGGCCCACAATTCGGCCGCGGTCGGGGCCGGCGCGCGCCCGGGTTTGCCGAACAGTTCCGGGCGGCGCTTGCGGATGTAGGACAGATACGGTTCCAGGCGGTCGCAGACGATGACCACCGCGACGAGCGGATCGGCCTGGGCGGCAGGCTGTTCCAGGGTCCCGAGGAACTCCAGGGCCGCGGCATAGGTCGCGCCGCTGGTGGGTCCGGCGAGCACACCGTGCCCCGTGGCCAGTTCGAGCGTCGCGTCGACCGCGCGCCCGGCCTCGACCGCCATGATGCGGTCGTAGAAATCGGGCTGGAACAGCCCCACATCCCACATCTCGGTCTCCGAGCGGATACCGGGAATGAAATCGGAGCGCTCCGACACCACCGCGATGGTCTTCAATTCCGGATTGTGTTTGCGCAGAAACGTCGCCGTGCCGCGCGTCGACCCGGTGGTGCCCAGCCCGCCGATCAGATAGTCGACCCGGGTGATGCCGTCACGCGCCAGATCCTCGTGGATCTCCCGCCCGGTCCCGTGATGGTGCGCCTCGATGTTCTTCTCGCTGGTGTACTGCGACGGGTGATACCAGCCCCCGGGCGTGCGCGCCATGGTCGATTCGATGACCGAGTACACGTCGTTGGGCGCGGTCGGATCCGGGCACTCCGACAAACCGGGCAGCTCCTCGATGTCGGTGCCCAGCAACTGCAACAGCTCCCGCACCTCGGCGACCCTGATCCGATTGGTCACCGCCCGCAACCCGATCCCGTGCATGGCCGCCAGAATGCGCAGCGCCTTGGCGGTATTGCCGCTCGAGGCCTCGATCAACGTCTTCTTCTGCGCGACGATGTCGTCCAGATCGTCGCGGATCATGCCCCACGCCACCCGGTCCTTCACCGACCCGAACGGGTTGTAGAACTCCAGTTTCGCGTACAGCTCCACGTGCGCGAGCCCGTGCACGGCCGGATCCAGCCGCAGCAGTGGGGTATTGCCGATCAGTTCGGTGATGTGGTCGTAGCGCATCAGTGCACCTCGTGCCAGTCGACGTCGCGGCCCACCGAGAACGTCCCGGACCGCTGTACCACCGCCAGTTTCGGCGGCACCGGATGCATGGACGCACGCGCTGCCGACAAATCCATGTGGTAGGCAGCGGTATTGGGGAAGACCACGAAGTCCCCGGGAGCGGGCAGCCGCGGCAGCCACACCTTGTGATTGGTGATCAGATCCCGCTCCAGGCACAAACGCCCGGCCAGGAACACCCCCGCCGCACCGGAACTCGGGTCCGGGACATCGCGGGCGGGGACCAGGATCGGGTCCACCATCACCTCCTGATCGGCCGGGGTGACGGTGTCGCGACTCAGATCCAGATTCACCAGCGTACTGCCGTCCGCGGTCTCCTTCACGAATTCCACCCGCGCCACCGTGATTCCGGCATGATCGACCAGCGCCTTGCCCGGCTCCAGCCAGATCTCGATCGAGTTCTCCCCAGCCACCTGTGCAAAAGTGCGGCCCCCTTGCGATTCCAGCCCCGTATCCAGCAGGTCTGCCAGCATCCGGTCGGCACTCACAATGTTGGCGTATTTGTGAAAAACCGGTGTCCCGTGCACCGCGCCGTCCTCGAGATGGAACCCGAAGGTGTTGCCGCCCCATGTCATCGGCTCACCACGCCCCACCAGCGATTCCCGCAACGCGTGCACATACGCATCGAACGCATCCGCGTCCGCGGTGAACACCTGCCGGAACCCGCCCCCGATATTCAGCACCGACGGCGCGAGCCCGTACCCGTACGCGCGCTCAGTTAACATCAGGCAACTCTCCACCGCCCGCACCCGCTCGGCCGGTTCCCCCGAATCCAGGTGAAAGGCGAACCCGCGGAACTCGATCCGCTCCCGCTGCGCCGCCAGCAGCGCCAGCACGGCATCGACGCGATGCAGCGGCACCCCGAACCGGCTGACCGGAGTCCCCGCGAACCCGCACACCCGCACCAGCACCGGCACCGGCACCCGCGTCGGCGCCAGCGCCGCAATGCGTTCCAGCTCCCACGCATTGTCCACGTTGATCGTCACCCCGCTGCCCACCAGCTCCCGCACGAACCCCTCACCCTTGGGTCCGGTCACCTCGATCCGCTCGGGCTCGAACCCCGCCTTCAGCGCACTGTCGAGCTCCGCCGCCGAGGCCACATCGATCCCGGCGCCCGCCGCCCGCGCCGCCTCCACGAATGTCCGAGACTGATTCACCTTGTGCGCGTAGCAGATCCGGAAACCCGGCACCCGGGCGGCCAGCTCCGTACGCAACCGCTCCAGGTTCTCCGCGAACACCTGCGGAAACACCAGATGCGCGGGCGAGCCGAACTCGGCCACCGCGTCGGCCACCGCGTGCGGCGCGGCCACGAACTCCCGCACCAGCGCATGCATCTTCGCCGGCAGTCCCGGCGGTGCGGCAGCCGTCATACGGCGGATTCGCTGGTCGCGGGTGTGACCGCGGTCGGGTTGTAGCCGCTGTCGCGCAAGGCCTCGAACACGCGATGGCGGTTGCGGGGGCTGCGGAACTCCGCGACCACCCGCTTGCTGTTCAGGTCGATGTCCTGCACGCCCACGCCCATCGACTCCAGCACCCCGGTGATGGTGCGGATGCAGTGCTTGCAGGTCATGTCGGGCACATAGAACACCTGGTCCTCGGCGGTGAGTTCCGCGGTGTCCGAACCGGTGTCGGCCGCCACCTCGGCGACGGTGACCCGGTCCACGATGCGGGTGAACACATCGGTGAACGTGTCGATCACCACCGGCAGGATGCTGTAGTGCTCCCCGTCGAGCTGATGCGGCATGGCCGCCAGGCACGCCGGGCGTGTCCCGGGCGGCAGCAGTGCGTACTGGCGCGAGATCAGATCCAGCTCGTCGTGGTATTTCGTGATGGCCTCGGCCACGGTCAAACCCTCGGTGTGGGTGGCGCGGCGCATGACCCGGTGCGCGTCCTCGATGGTCATGTCCTTCATCGCGCGCAGCGTCGCCACCGTCTCGGCCGAATACCGTACGGTCCCATCGGGTTGGGTGGACAGCCTCACCGCGATCATGCCGCGCCGGTAGCTCGAGGCCTGCAGCTCCCAGAACCAGCGCGTCGCCACCGCGCCGTAGATCCCCGAATCCCGCATGCCGACCGCGAATTCGGCCGGCGTCCGATACGGCGTCCACCGCGCCAGCAGCGCGTGCTGGGCCAGCGCTCGCCCCGCCGCCTCGATGCCCACCCGGAAGATCTCCAACGGCTCGTGGTCGGTGGTGGTGCCCTCGAGTACCGCCTCGTCGCGCGGCGTCAGCTCCGAGATGCGCCGGGCCAGTGCGGTATCGGCCTGCAGCGCGTGCCACAGCGTCAGCACCGTCTCGCGCATGGCGATGGGCACGATCGCGCCCAGGCCGCCCACCCGGTAGTGCCCGGTATTGGGGATCCCGTCGCTGTCGGTCCAGGCGATGCGATGGGTCGCGCTGGTCACCTGGTCGGCGCGGCACGGGCGCATGAACCGTTCCAGGTACAGCCGCTGCGACAGCGTCAGGTGCGAGCCCGGTTCCGATTGCAGTGCCGCGCACGTGTATTCGATGTGCCGCGGCGGCGGCAGCACCGGGGGCGCGCCCAGGCCGGGCCGGGCCAGCGCGGCCAGCACCCGGGAGGCGGCACGCCGGTCGTAGCGGGGTTCGGGGCCGGACATGGTCAAGAGACCTCCTCGGCAATCGTGGCGACACACTCGGTGAACCGGTCGATCTCGTCGACGGTGTTGTAGACATGGGTGCTGACCCGCACCGAGTCCTCGTCCATCGGCACATCGTCGGCGGGCACGCAGTGCGCACCGGTGCGCACCAGGAACCCGAGCTCGCTCAGCACGAACCCGAGATCGGTGGCGCTGATCCCGTCCAGGGTGAAAGACACTATCCCGTAGCCGGTTTCGCACGGCGCATGCGCCGGACCCGGCAGGAACTCCACACCCGGGATCGGGCGCAAACCCGCGATCAGCCGCTGCGTCAGCGCTCGATTGTGGCCCGCGACGGCATCCAGGCCCAGGTCGTCGAGCACCTCGAGGGCAGCGCCGAGCGCGAGGATGCCGGGGATGTTGTGGGTGCCGCCCTCGAGCAATTGCGGCATCGAACCGGCCAGCAGCCCCGAATCACCCAGCGACACCGCCGAATTGCCGCCCGGCAGAAACGGTGTCAGTTCATCGTGGCGCCGGCGGCGGCAGTACAGCACCCCGGTCCCGGGCGCCCCGAACATCTTGTGCGCGGAGAACACCGCGAAATCCGCGTCCAGCTCGGCCACCCGCACCGGCAGATGCCCGCCGGACTGGCTGCAGTCGAAACACAGCGCGATCGCCGGATCGATGCGCCCGCGCAACTCCTCGAGGGTGGTCAGCGCCCCGAACACATGATGCAGATGCCCCACGGTGATCAGCCGGGTACGGGGCGTGATGCGCGCGGCCACATCCTCGACATCGGCCTCGCCCAGCTCGGTGACCCGGTAGGGCACCAGCCGGATCGTGCGCCCGAACCCGCCCAGCAACCGCCGCAGGTGATGCCACGGGTACACGTTCGAGGCGTGATCGCGTGGGCTGTAGAGGATTTCGTCGCCGTCGCGCAACGTGGTCAGCCCCCACGACAGCGCCACCGCATTGAGACCGGCCGTGGACCCGCTGGTGAACACCACCTCATCCGCTGCGGCCCCGATGAATTCGGCCATCCGCTCCCGCACCGTCTCGATGCGATGGGTCAGGCTGCTCGCCCACGGGTAGGTGCCGCGTCCGGCATTGGCGGTGCGTTCACTGTGATAGCGGTGCACCGCGCGGATCACCGGCAGTGGCTTCTGGGTGGTGGAGGCCGAATCGAGGTAGATGTTCGAGGTTTCGGTCAGCGCGGGGAAGAGCCCGCGCAGAGGCGGGCGCGCCGGTCCCCGGGCGGCGGCGGGCGGCGTGGGCGTAGAGGTCGCGGCTGCGGAAGCGCGCACCGGAACCCTCCCTCCCAGGAGTTCGCGCTGGACGTCACCAACGATACGCACATTTGCCGGTGCGCTCGAAGGTTCTCGCGGGCAACCGCTTTCGTCGGTACGGCTTCGTTACCGCATCGAACGACCGCTCAGCGGTCGGGCCCGCCCGGATTGCACAGGGCCGCCACGGTCGCGTCGTACCCCACCGCGGGCCGCCACGGTTCGAGATTCCAGCTGGTCTTGTCCGGTTGGACCACTCGTGCCCACTCCCAGTGGCAGCGGAACTGGTCGTACATGCCGGGGGAATCGGCGTCGGGCGTGGAGGTGAGCACCTCCTGCCAGGCCCGCCCCAGCGCGGCGGGGAAGGTGTCGGAGCGCCCGGCCTGGGTCGGATAGACCCGCAACCGGCGGCCGTCGGAATCGTCGGACCACTGGGCGTGGTCGATGAGCGGCTGATCCGCGAACGGATCCGCCGCCGGCACCCCGGGCGTGGTCGGCGACGGATTCGCGATCGGCGCGGACGAACCGGTGGGCTGGAGTGTGTCGGTGGCCTGGGCGGAGGCGGTGGGCGGGGAACCGGCGACGGTCGAGGGGTGCGGCGCCAGCGTCAGCGAACTCACCACCACCGGCGGCGAATCCTCGGCCGCCCCGCAACCGGTCAGTACCAGTGCCAGCGCGAGCACAGGTGGGCCACCCGCGAGCTTCCAGCGCCGCCGCATGGGCATTCGCCCCTTTCTTCCGATCCGTCGGGCCTGGATCCGACGCTACCAGCGGAGATTACGCACATACCGTACTCGCGAGTAGATAGGAACTTCGGCGTTCCGAGTCCGCCCGCGCTGGTGCATTGGCCCAGACAGCACCTACGATGTCACGCGCAGGGCGGTTCGTGAAAGACAGGACCGTCCGGCACCCTTGGTACCGGATGGTTGCTGACTGGCAGGGGAACAATGAACGCCGCGACTGTGAAATTGCTTGTGTGGGAGTGCGACAACACCCTGTGGGACGGGGTGGTCTGCGACTCCACCGCAGGCGCGCTGCGCGCCGAGGCCGCGCGCTCGCTGCGCATCCTCAACGAGCGCGGCGTCATGCACGCCGTCGCCTCCCGCGGCGAATGGGCCTGGACGGTAGAGCAATTGCGCCGCCACGGCGTGGCCGAGCGCTTCGCCGCCGTCGAGGTCGGCTGGGGCCGCAAGTCCGCGGCCATCACCCGCATCGCCGAAACCCTGGGCGTGGGCCTGGACCAGGTCGGCTACATCGACGCCGAACCGCTCGAGCGCAGCGAGGTCGCCCACGCCCTGCCGCAGGTGCGCTGCTACGCCGCCCGCCACGTGGATGTGCTTGCCGCGCTGCAGGAATTCCGCGCTCCCGTCGGCGACGTCCCGCCGCCCACCTCCCCGATGGCCCACATCCACGCCCGCTGACCAGCGCGCTGTCGCCGGCACCGACCAGCGCGACGTCACAGGCCCGCCGATCGGAAACGATCGACGGGCCTGTGCTGTAGCCGGTGTGGATCAGGCGGGGGTGGATTCGGTCCCGCCGCTGCGGATCTCGACGATGGGCAGTATCAGCGCCGCCGGGGCGGTCGCCGGGACCATCGGCTGCACCGGTGCAACGGGTGCAATACGGGCGTAGCCCGCGGCCTGCGACGGGCGGGTGTCGGCCTCGCCCTTGTTGGGCCACAGCGCCGCCGCGCGCTCGGCCTGCGCGGTGATGGTCAGCGACGGGTTCACGCCCAGGTTCGCCGAGACCGCCGCACCGTCGACAACGCTCAGGGTCGGATAGCCGTAGACGCGGTGGTAGGGGTCGATGACACCGTGGTCGGCGTCCGCGCCGATCGCCGCGCCGCCCAGGAAGTGGGCGGTCAGCGGGATATTGAACACCTCACCCCAGGAACCGCCGGCGACACCGCCGATCTTGTCCGCGACGGCGCGGGTGACCTGGTTGCCGACCGGGATCCAGGTCGGATTCGGTTCGCCGTGGCCCTGTTTGGAGGTCAGCTTGCGCCCGAACAGGCCCCGCTTGGTGTAGGTGGTGATGGAGTTGTCCAGATGCTGCATGACCAGCGAGATGATGGTGCGCTCGCTCCAGTTGCGCACCGACAGGAACTGCAGCAGCGTCAGCGGGTGTAGCAGCACCGTCCACAGGAACCGCAGCCAGCGCGGGATCTTGCCGCCGCCGTCGACCATGAGCGTCTGCAGCAGGCCCATCGAGTTCGAGCCCTTGCCGTAGCGGACCGGCTCGATGTGGGTGTCGGGGGTGGGGTGGATCGAGGAGGTGATGGCCACGCCGCGGGTGAAGTCCACATCCGGGTTCACCTTGCGGGTGGCCGCGCCCACGATGGACTCGGAGTTGGTGCGGGTCAGCACGCCCAGCCGCGGCGAGAGCTGCGGCAGCACGCCCTTGTCGCGCATGGCGAACAGCAGCTGCTGGGTGCCGCGGGTGCCGGCGGCCAGCACCACGTGCTTGGCGGTGTAGGTCTTGGGCTGTTTGCGCAGCCAGGCGCCGGTGCGCTCGGTCTCCACGTCCCAGGTGCCGTCGGGCAGCGGTCGCACGGTGGTGACCGTGGTCATCGGGAAGACCTGCGCGCCACCCTTTTCCGCCAGGTACAGGTAGTTCTTGACCAGGGTGTTCTTGGCGTTGTGGCGGCAGCCGGTCATGCACTCGCCGCATTCGATGCAGCCGGTGCGGTTCGGGCCCGCGCCGCCGAAGAACGGGTCGGGCACGGTCTTGCCCGCCTCGCCGAAGAACACGCCGACCGGGGTCTGCACGAAGGTATCGCCCACCCCCATGTCCTCGGCGACCTGCTTGAACACCTCGTCGGCGGGGGTCATGTGCGGGTTGGTGACCACGCCGAGCATCTTGCGGGCCTGGTCGTAGTAGGGCATGAGTTCGTCGTGCCAGTCGGTGATCTCGCGCCACTGCGGGTCCTGGAAGAACGGGGCCGGAGGCACGTAGAGGGTGTTGGCGTAGTTCAGTGAGCCGCCGCCCACGCCCGCGCCCGCGAGGATGAGGACATCGCGCAGCGGGTGGATGCGCTGAATCCCGAAGCAGCCCAGCTTCGGCGCCCACAGGAACTTGCGCAGGTCCCAGCTGGTGTCGGGAAGCTGGTCGTCGGCGAAACGCTGACCGGCCTCGAGCACACCGACGGTGTAACCCTTCTCGGTGAGGCGCAGTGCGCTCACGCTGCCGCCGAATCCTGACCCGACGATGAGCACGTCGAAATCGGTGTCGCGTTGGGTCATGGATTCTCCCTTGTCGTCGTCGACAGTGTGGCGGCGGTTACGCTAATGCGGACAGTTGTAGCTGTCAACGTTCGTCGATAGTGGTATCTATGCTGTTCGGGTGGATCGATACAGCCGCCTGCAACTCGCCGAACTCAGCGGTGTGGCCGCCCGCACCATCCGGTACTACCACTCGGTCGGCGTGCTGCCCAGGCCCGGCCGGGCCGGCAAGGAAGCTGTCTATGGTCCCGAACACCTCGAACGGCTGCACGCCATCACCGCCATGCAGGCGCGCGGGCTGCGCCTGGACGCGATCCGCGAGGTGTTCGAGGCCGAGGTACCCGGCGACGGCGACTGGCGTGAGGTCTTCGATCCGCGCTACAGCGCCGAGGCCGACACCGGCACGATCCTCGACGACGAGGCCCTGACCGAACTGCTCGGCGATCGCCGCCCCGAGATCCTCGACGATCTGCTCGCCGCGGGCTACCTCGAGCGCGCCGGCGAGCGCTGGCGGGTGCCCGAACCGGCCATGCTCACCGGCGCGCTCGTCCTCTACGACGTGGGCACCGACATCGCCCTGTCGGGCGTGCTGCGCAAGCTGATCCGCGCCCATATCGCCACCCTGGCCGACGAGATGATCCGCGTCGTCCGAGAGGCCGCGGGTGCGGAGTACAGCGGCGAGGGCGTGGACCTGGATCTCGATCGCTTCCGCGACCGGTTCCGGGCCGCGGCCCGGGAGGTCGGCGGGGTCACCCTGGTGGAGGAGATCGAACGCGCGGTGCGTGAACTCGACCGCTGAACCCCGCCGCGGCGGCTGTGTCAGGGCGCGGGGGCCGGGACCGCGCTGGGGACGGTGACGGGGGAGTCGCAGCTGGCGGGCGGATCCACCAGGTGGCAGTCCGAGGGGAGGCGCACCGGCTCGTAGCCGGCGGGCACGCCGCCCGCGGTGATGATCTGGCGGTAGGTGCCCACGGCGTCGGTGGGCTTGCGGGTCAGGCTCGGATCGGTGAGCACGTCGACGGTGTAGAGGCCGAAACGCGGTGTGTAGGAACCCCACTCGTAGTTGTCGGTGAGGCTCCAGTAGTTGTAGCCGACCAGGTTCATGCCGTCGGCCTTGGCGCGCTGCAGCCAGTAGACGGTGTCGCGCAGGTGATCCGAGCGGGTGTAGCCGTCGGCGCGGGGTTTGCCGTTCTCGGTGGGCATCCCGTTCTCCACCACCCACAGCGGCTTGCCCGGGAACTTCTGCGAATAGTGTTGCAGCGCGTAGTAGATGCCCTCGGGCCGGATGGGCAGCTCCCACATCCCGGGCGGCGGGGCGGCCGAACCGTCGGGCAGGTTGACGGCATTGGTCTTCGGCGGCTCGAGGCCGAAGTAGTAGTCCACACCGATGAAGTCGAGCTTGTCGCCGATGCGGTCCATGAGCGGGCCGTTGACCTGCGACTCCGAACCGGCCACGTACCCGACGTTGCTGGTGACCAGCGCCTTGGGCTGCACCTGGTGGATGTAGTCGTAGATCTGGTTGTGCACCTGGGCGACCTTGTCGAGCATCTGGTCGGCGTCGGTGTCGTTCTGGCGCACCTCGTGCATGATGTAGGCGACCGGCTCGTTCACCGTGACCCACACCGGATTTCGCGAGGCGTAGCGGTCGACCACCTTGCGGGCGTTGGCCAGCCAGTCGTCCACCATGCCGGGATTGCGCCAGCCGCCGCGCTCGGCCACCCAGCCCGGATACACCCAATGGTCCAGTGTCAGCATGGGTTCCATGCCGTTGGCCACGATGTCGTCGACGAGCCGGTCGTAGAAGGCGAACCCGTCCTCGTCCCAGACCCCGGGCTCGGGCTGCAGCCGCGCCCATTCGATGCCGATGCGGAACACCTTCGACCCCAGGCTCGCGGCCAAGGCGACGTCACCGGGGTAGCGGGAGCGGAAGTCGATGGCGTCGCGGTAGCGGTCCCAGCCGGGATTGGCGTCGATGTAGCGCATCCAGTTGCTGTCGGGCGCATGCCCCTCGGACTGGAATCCCGATGCGGCCACGCCCCACAGGAAGTCCGGGCCCAGGCTGCCGCGCGTGCCGGCCGCGGCGGCGGGCGGGGGTGTGGCCGGGGTGGCGTAAGCGACGCTCGCCACCGGGAGCAGCATCGCCGCGGCCGCGAGCCCGGCCAGGACGAGGCGGTGCAGTCGTCTGCGCATCGGGGCTCCTCCTCCGGGACGGGTGGTCGGAATGTCCCGAATCGGAGCGTAGCTGCCGGTTAACTGAATTTCGGGGCAGCGGCGGGCGTGTCGCGCTGTGCGACCGGTCTCCCCGAGCCGCGATCGGTGTCCGGTTTTCCGGTCCGGAAAACCCGATCGGGGCCGTCACCAGCCACTTTACCTGTCTGCGCGCGGTATGAGGTGGCGGTGCCGGTCGGTGGACGCCTACCGTTTCGAGTCGTACCGGCCTGTGGCCCAAGCAGTTCCACGAGGGAAAGTCGCAGTCCGGCGCAACCAGCCGGCTGTCGAGTGTGTTGCGGAGTCAACGGGGCAGGGTGACCGGGTCGGCGCAGCTGTCGAGGGCGTCCACCAGCGAGCAGGACGCGGGCGGCCGGGTCGGCAGGTAGCCGGCGGGCACGCCGGAGTCGTGGGTGATGGCGCGGTAGGCGTCCACGGCATCGGTGGGGCGGCGCGTCAGGCTCGGATCGGTGCGCACGTCCACCGTGTAGAGGCCGAAACGTGGTGTGTAGGAACCCCACTCGTAGTTGTCGGTGAGACTCCAGTAGTTGAAGCCGATGACGTTCATGCCGTCGGCCCTGGCCCGCTGCAGCCAGTAGACGGTGTCGCGCAGGTCGTCGGCGCGGGTGTAGCCGTCGGCGCGGGGTGCGCCGTTCTCGGTGGGCATGCCGTTCTCCACGATGTAGAGCGGCTTGCCGGGGAAGCGGTGGGCGAAGTGGCGCAGCGTGTAGTACAGGCCGTCGGCCTGCAGCGGCAGCTTCCACAGCGCCGAGGCGGCGAAATTGGTGTACTCGGCGGCCGTGTCGGGCGACAGACCGTAGTAGTAGTCGATGCCGACGAAATCCAGCTTGGCCGCGATCGCATCGAGCATGGCGCCGTTGACGATCGGGTCCGCGGCGGGCACGTAGGCGACATTGCTGGTCACCATCGCGTCGGCCTGGCGGGCGTGGATGTAGTCGTAGATGCTGTTGTGCGCCTCCGCGAGTCGCGCCTGCATGGCCGGTACGTCGGCGGCGGGCAGCCCGCCGTTGCGGACCTCGTTCATGAGGTAGGCGAAGGGCTCGTTGATGGTGACCCACATCGGATCGTCGCCGGCGTAACGGTCGACCACCGTGCGCATGTTCGCCATCCAGTCCTCGACCATGCCCGGATTCGCCCATCCGCCGCGATCGGCTTCCCATCCCGGGTACACCCAGTGGTCGAGGGTGATCATCGGCCGCATCCCGGCGGCCCGGATGGCCGCGATCACCCTGTCGTAGAAGGCGAATCCGTCCGCGTCCCACACCCCCGGCCGCGGCTGCACCCGCGCCCATTCGATGCTGAGCCGGTAGGTGTCGACGCCCAGATTCGCGGCCAGCGCGATATCGGAGGCATACCGGTCGTAGAAGTCGACGCTGTCGCCGTAGCGGTCGTCATCCGGGTGGGTGTCCACGTACCGGCGCCAATTGCTGTCGGGCGCACGGCCTTCGTTCTGGAACCCCGCCGCGGCCACACCCCAGTGGAAGTCGGGGCCCAGCGCGGGCAGGTCCGCTGCCGCGGGCACCGCGCCGGCGGGAGCGCCGGTCGCGAACAAGGCCGTGGCGGCGGCCAGGACGACGGCATGGCGGCGGGAGTGCGTGCGCATGGGCTCCTCATTCGGCGGGCAGCGAATCGGGCAGGCGTCCGGCATTATTGCCGACGCGCGCCCACACAACCCGAGGTTCGACCGAATAGTCCGGTCCGGGCGCGACGCCGAGATAGCGGGAGGCTAACGCGCCGCCGGTCAGATCCGCCAAAACCACCCACCCCGTGTCGCGCAAGAGCCGTTCGACACCGGTCGAAGCCCACGGCGGCATATCGAAGACGATCTCGGCACCGCCAGGGCACTGCGACAGCATCCGCAATACCGACTCGACCGCCCCGCCCTGGCAGTGGGTGAAGCCGCCGGAGCCGAGGCTTCCGCCGCCGATACGACGCCGCCGCATGCCCGGCACTTCATGGAGACCATCGAATCCCGATGCGCGCCGGGCAAAGTCGGCCGCCTCGCGTGCCGCCGCCTCGCCGACTCCTGCACGAGTGCCCGGATCCTCGGAGCGCGGATCCGCGAGGACGATGACGAACACGGACTGCTCGGGACGGAATCCCGGTGTGTGTCGCGGGATTTCCGGCATGCCGGTCCCGGACGTCGCGTCGTTGCGCGACGAGGCGGAGCGAGACCGGACGAAATCGTTTGTCGCCGCGTTGCTTTCGAAATCCTCGGCGGTGGCTCGGTAGACGTGGAGGCCGGGATAGGGATTGTGGGCGGCGAACGTGTCCAGTGCCGTGCCGAACACCACCACCTGGCGCGTCCCGGCGGAGACGGCGTCGGCGAGCCGATCCTCGGCGTAGCGCTGCCGGGCGGCCGCGAGCAGCCGCCGGCGCGCCCGGTCACAGCGGGCGCGCGGGGTCTCGGTGGCGGACACGGCGAGGACGCTCACTCGGCGGGCTGGTCGCCGTGCGGATTCGGGCCCCAGCCCGGGCGGCCGGGGCCGCGGTGCTGCGGGTGGTCCGGACCGCCCGGTTGCCCGGGCCCGCCGAAGGGCCGGCCCGGAATCTGCGGCATGCCGGGCATTTTCGCCCAGTCGGGCGGCTCCGGCATGGGTGGCAGCTGTGGCATCTCGGGCATGGGCGGGATCGGTGGCGCCGGCGGGATCTGGATGCCCGCGGCGGGCCCGCCGAAGCGCTGGAACGCGGCTTGGCGTGAGGTGCCGAAGATTTCGCCGATCTCGGCCCAGGTGCGGCCTTCCTCGCGGGCCTGGCGGACCAGGGAGCGCAGCACATCGTCGACGACGCCGTCGAGGCTGCGGGCCGCACGCAGTGCGGCCATGACCGACGGCGCGGGCTCGCCGTCGCCGGGCCGCAGCACCTCGGCGACGAAATCGGCATTGGTGGACAACAGTTTTGCCAGGACCGCGCGTTCGTCGGCGGGGTCTCTGTGCCGGGGATCAGTCATATGTCAATGCTGCCTTTACATGAAATCTCCTGTCAAGAAATGATTTACACGCTCGCGGATACTGGTCATTAGCTGAAAGAGGGGCGGCGGGTTTGCCACACCTATAACGTGGTCGTCAGAGATCAGGAGGTGCTGGGTGAGGACGCCGACGACATGACCGATCCCGAGAGATCTGCGGCCGAGCATGAGCTGTTCGAGCTGGTCCGCAAGGCCGGATTCGAGGGGCCGGCCTGGAAACTGCTGGCGGACAGTCTGGTTCGCCACGCATTGGCGGTGCTGGGGCCATGGGTGCGCACCGGCTGGATTTTCTCGGTGGCCGAGCAGAAGCGCATGCCGCTGCGCCCGACCACACAGGAACGACTGCTGGTGGAGACCCGCTTCGCCGAGGACTTCGTGCAGGAGACCATCACCCGCGCGCTGGAGCGCTTCCGCCGCAATGCCCGCGACGGCGACGGCTGGAGTGCCGACGGTGGCCTCAGCCTGGGCAGCTACTTCATCGGCGCGTGTGTGCTGGCCTTCGTCGAGCACTTCCGCCGCAGCCGCCGCACCGGCGACCTCTATCAGTTCCAGGCCGCGGCCTCGGTGACCATCGTGACCGAGAACAGCCCGGACCTGATGGAGGTGCTGGCCTCCACCGAGGACGTGGCCGGTGCGGTGGTGGACCGGCTGGCCTTCCGCAGCCGCCTGGCCGGGCTCGGCGACCGCGACCGCGGGCTGGTGTGGGGCAAGGCCATGGGCCTGACCGGCCGTGAAATCCAGCACCTGTTCGACTTCCCGTCCGTGAAGGCGGTCGAACAGCGCTGGGCCCGGCTGAAACGCGACCAGGGCTGGATGACCGGCCTCGACAGCAAGGAGGCGGCCGAATGAGCCCCGACCACGCCCCGGACCCGGTGGCGCGCGTCGCCGAGCTGCTCGAGCGGTCCTCGCTGAACGAGCCCGCGCTGCAACGGCTCTACGCCCGCATCCCGCACCGCGCCGCCGAACTGCACGCCACCCCGGCCACCGCCCCCGCGCCCGCGTCCGGATTCGCGGCCCGGCTCAACAGGCTCTTCGAGGTCGTGCATGCCCCGGGCGAGCGCCCGCACACCAACTCCGAGGTGGCCGCCCAGCTGACCGCGTGGGGCCACCCCATCTCCAAGCCCTATCTGAGCCAGCTGCGCTCGGGCGTGCGCACCGATCCCTCCCGCGAGACGATCGCCGCGCTGGCCCGCTTCTTCCGGGTCCGGTCGGCCTATTTCGCCGACGACGCCTACACCACCGCTGCCGACCGGGACTCGGACTTGATCGCCCGGCTGCAGTTCCACGGCCTGCGCAAACTGTCCACGCGGGCCTTCGATCTGAGCGAGGAGTCCCAGAACCTGCTGACCGCCATGGCCGATCGCCTGCGCGTCACCGAGGGGCTGCCCGAGGTGGGCGGCCGCGGGGTCGATTGATCGCCGAACCCGGCCGCGCCTGATATACGAGATATCTTGCGGCGACGCGGTGCTGCGCAAGCGCCGGTCTGTCACTGTGTCCGGGTGCCGAACCGCGACCGTCCGCTGATCGATCCCGCCCCCGACACCGTGCCCGCCGAGGCCGGAGTGTCGCTGGGGCGGCGCTCGGTGGCCGAGTTCGCCGGAACCGCGGCGCTGGCGGCGGTCGTGATCGGTTCCGGGATCGCGGCCGAACAGCTCTCGCCCGGCGATCTCGGACTGCAGCTGCTGGAGAACTCCACCGCCAGCGCCCTCGGCCTGGCCGTGCTGATTCTGGCGTTCGGCCCGATCTCGGGCGCCCACTTCAATCCCGTGGTGTCACTGGCGGATTGGCTGGGCGGACGGCGGCAGCACACCGGGCTCGGCACCCGGGAACTGGGAGCCTATGCGGCCGCACAGTGCGCGGGCGCGATCGTCGGCGCCCTGCTGGCCAACGCCATGTTCGACCGCACTCCACTGCAGATCGCGAGCCACCATCGCGTCACCGGCGGCCACCTGCTCGGCGAAATCCTCGCCGCCGCCGGCTTGATCGCCGTGGGCTTCGCGGCCGCCCGCCACGGCCGCGGTGCGAGCGCCGCAGCCGTGGCCGCCTACCTCGGCTCGGCCATCTGGTTCACCAGTTCGGGTTCCTTCGCCAACCCCGCACTCACCGTGGGCCGCATGCTCTCCGACTCCTTCACCGGCATCGCCCCGGCCTCGGTGCCCGCGTTCGCCGCGGCCCAGATCGTCGGCGGCCTGGCCGGCTCGAGCCTGATGACCCTGCTGTACCGGTCGGCCGGGGCCGACTAGGGGTTGCGCGTCGTCGAGGGGACCGCGAAGGAGGTGCGGTCGCCCGACCAGCCTTCGGGCGGGACCAGCTTGTCGAGTTCGGCGAGATCCTCGGCACCGAGCTCGACCGCGGCGGCTGCCGCATTCTCCAGAATGCGCGCCGCACGGCGGCTGCCGGGAATCGGCATGATGTCCGGTCCTTGTGCCAGCAGCCAGGCCAGCGCCAGTTGCCCGGCCGAGATGCCCAGGCGCGCGGCCAGGTCCCGCAGCGCCGCCACCTGTGCGAGGTTCTCGTCGAGATGCTCGCCCTGGAAGCGCGGGTCGTTGCGTCGGAAGTCGCTGTCCGCGACCGTGGCCGAATCCAGTGTGGCAGTGAGCAATCCGCGTCCGAGTGGGCTGTATGGCACGATTCCGACCCCGAGTTCGCGTGCCACCGGGACGATATCGCGCTCGGGCGCGCGCCACAGCATCGACCACTCGAACTGCACCGCCGCGATCGGATGCTCGGCCACCGCCTCCCGCAGTTGCTGCGGGGTGGCCTCGGAGATGCCCAGGTGCCGTACCTTGCCGGCCTTCACCAATTCCGCCATGGCTCCGACGGTCTCGGCCACCGGCACCTCCGGGTCGATCCGGTGCAGGTAGTACAGGTCGATCGTCTCGCGCCCGAGCCGCTGCAGCGATTCCTCGCAGTACCCGCTCACATGCTCGGGCCTGCCGTCGAGTCCCACGCCGGTCTCGGTCCGCACGATCCCGAACTTGGTGGCCACCAGGGCGTTCGTCCCCGCCAGCGCCTGCCCGACCAGCCGCTCGTTGTGCCCGCGCCCATAGCTCATCGCCGTATCGAACACGGTGATTCCCGCCGCCGCCGCGTCCCGGATGGCCGCGGCGGACTCCGCGTCGTCGGCTGCCCCGTACCCCTGGGAGAACCCCATGCACCCCAGGCCGATCGCCGACACCGTCAAACCATTCCCGAGCCGCTGTTCACGCATGCCGCCCATCGTGTCAGCCGCGCCCACCGTCCACCAATCGGAACTCGAATGAAATCCATTGATTGCCAGATGGATCGGTGCATCGGGGTCAGTCGGCGGCGGTGAAACGGGCGGCGATGTCGGCGGCGGTGATCTTGGCCAGATCGACCAGGAACGGGAGCCGTTCGGGAATCATGAGCGTGGTCGTTCCGCGCAGCCCCAGCGCGAACCGGCAGGGCGCGCCGGGTGTCAGGATGGGCACGGCCAGCGTGCGGAAGCCCGGATCGAGCTCCTCGTCGTTGTAGGCGTAGCCGCGTTCGCGGGTGCGGACCAGCTCGCGCCGGAGTTCGGCCGGGGTGGACACGGATCGGGCGGTGCCCTCGTCGTAGGGCAGCGCGGCCAGCTCGGCGTCGCCGGCGTCGTTCCATGCCAGCAGGGTCTTGCCGAGCGCGCTGGCATGCAGTGGCAGCCGGACGCCCTGGAGCCGGTGGCCGTCGGTGTCGCGCCAGCGGCTGGTGGCCAGCAACACGGCGTGGATGCTGTGGCGCAAGGCGATCGAGACGCTGGCGCCGGTGGTCGCGGCGAGCTGTTCGAGCGCGGGTTCGGCCAGATAGATGCGGTGCTGGCGATAGGCGATCTGACCGTACCCGGCCAGTGCGCCGCCCATGCGGTAGCGGCCGGAATCCTCGCTCTTGTCCAGGAATCCGGCCTGCACCAGCGCGGTGAGCAGCCGGTGGGTGGTGCTGACCGCCAGTCCCTGCTGTCGTGCGACCTCCGAGACGCCACGCTCCGCACCGTCGCGGAAGCAGTCGAGGACCGACAGGGCACGGGCGACGGTCTGCACTCCGGAGGCTTCCACGGTTGGGACGGTAGCACGGCGTGCCGGTCCGGCAGACCCGAGCTTTCCACTATTTGGAAAGATGAAAGGAAAATGGCCATAAGGCCTTCGGGGGAGGCCTGTCAACCCTTCCAATCCTCGGAATGGATTACCTCGCTCCGGTCGCGTGGGATCCCTACTGTCCCA
The DNA here is from genome assembly GCF_042754245.1 of Nocardia sp. NPDC059228. Classification (NCBI taxonomy): domain Bacteria; kingdom Bacillati; phylum Actinomycetota; class Actinomycetes; order Mycobacteriales; family Nocardiaceae; genus Nocardia; species Nocardia sp. NPDC059228. The sequence goes on from NZ_JBHZAL010000013.1 coordinate 80,967, forward strand.
GGGCATCGCTGGACCGTTTCCGAATCGAAGAGGTGCCCACCATGTTCCGCACGCGCCGGCCACACCGTTGGCGTCACGCCCTCGTCCTGGCCCCCGTCGTCGCCCTGCTCGCCGCGTGTGGCTCCGGCTCGACCGGCACCGGTTCCGGTGAGGTGGTGCTCAAGGTCGTCGACCCGGGCAATGCCGGGCCGCTGGCCGTCGGCAAACGCGACGGCACCTTCGACAAGGCGCTCGCGCCACTGCACGCCCGCGTCGAATGGGTCACCACCACACCGGGTTTCAGCTCCATGCTGAAGCTGTTCAACACCAGGGAGCTCGACGTCTCCGACGCCGCCTTCAGTCCGGTGGTGGGCGCGCTGTCCAAGGATGTCGCCGTGCGCATCGTGTCGGTCTCCGATCCGGCGGGCAAGGATCAGAGCGGCATCCTGGCCGCCCCGAACGCGGGGATCCACTCCGTGGCCGATCTGGCCGGCAAGCGGGTCGCGGTGAATCCGGCGGGCAAGGGCGAGTACATCCTGCTGCAGGCCCTCGCACAGGCCGGGGTGCCCGCCGACAAGGTGACGCGAGTCCCCTTGCAGCAGAAGGACGCCGCCACCGCCTTCGCCACCGGCAAGGTCGACGCGTGGGCCTCGTTCCTGGTGCCCTATCAGGAGGCCAAGGCCAACGGCGGCGTCGAGATCGCCACCGAGCAGTCCATCGGATCCAAGGACAACACGGTGTTCGTGTTCCGCACCGAGGTCGCCGACAAGCACCCCGACATCGCCGCGAAATTCCTGCAGACGGTGCAGCAGCTCACCACCCAGCAGCGTGGCAATCCCGCCGACTTCCAGAACGTCTTCGACAAGACCGGCCCCCGCGCGCTGAGCGGCCCGCGCCTGACCGACGCCATCCGCCTGGGCGGCGAGGCGACCGTGCCGCACCTCCCGACCGACAGCGACGCCGCCGACCTCGCCACCATCGTGAAGCTCTTCCGCGACAACGGCGTCATCTCCCGCGACATCACCGCCGGCGACATCTTCTACGACCTGAAATCCAAACTCACCCCGGAGCAGCTGGCCGGGCTGCAGCCGGGACGCTGACATGGCCACTTCCGCCGCGCCCGCCCCGCAGCGGGCCTCGGGAATCGACGACGACCCGCCCGGCACGACCGAGCATGAGAACCATTCGGCCGCAGCCGATCCCGCCTCGGACGCGATCGGTGACAACGCGGCCGGACGTGCGACCGCGACCGCGGCCGCCCCGGACCCGGGCGCGGATCGATCCGGATTGGCCCCGCCCCGGGCGCGGGTCGAACGGCGCAGGCCCGCATGGGTTTCGCTGCCGCTGCGATTCGTGCTGCCCGCGCTGATCATCGCCGCCTGGTGGATCGGCTCGGCCACCGGGGCATTGTCGCCGCAGGTACTCGCCGGTCCGCCCAAGGTGTGGTCGGCGCTGCTCGAGCTGGCCCGCAGCGGCCAGCTGACGGACTTCGCCCTCGCGTCGTTCACGCGCGCCGCGCTCGGCGTCGCGCTCGGCGTGACGGTCGGGATGGCGCTGGGCCTGCTGGCCGGATTGTCCAGTCTCGGTGAGGAACTGGTGGATTCGACCCTGCAGATCGTGCGCGCGGTGCCGTTCCTGGCGCTGGTGCCGTTGTTCATCGCCTGGTTCGGCATCGACGAGCTGTACAAGGTACTGCTGATCGCCGTCGCGACGGTGGCCCCGATGTACGCCTACACCTACCTCGGCGTCCGCAATGTGGACCGCAAGATGGTGGAGGCCGCGCGTGGTTTCGGGCTCACCGGAGTCCGGCTGGTCGCCGAGGTGATCCTGCCCGCCGCGCTGCCGGGGGTGCTCATGGCCCTGCGCGTGTGCCTGTCCATCAGCATCACCGGCCTCATCGCCGCCGAACAGGTGGGCACCACCGAGGGCGTCGGCTATCTGGTGACCCTCGCCCAGGAATACAACCGCACCGACTACATGGTGCTGTGCGTGGTCCTGTACGCGCTGCTCGGACTGGTCTTCGACGGCGCGGTGCGGCTGGTCGAACGGCTGGCCATGCCGTGGCGGCGACAGGTGGCCATGCGATGACGACCCCGCGCGCGACGACCACCCCGCACGACCCCGCGTCGCCACTGGCGGTCTCGATCACCGGACTGCGGAAAGCCTTCGGGGAGAAGGTGATTCTCGACGGTGTCGACCTGACCATCCGCCGCGGCGAGTTCGTGGTGCTGCTGGGCCCCAGCGGCACCGGCAAGACCACCCTGCTGCGCCTGCTGACCGGACTCGAGCAGCCCGACGCCGGCGAGGTGCTGGTCCCGCCCGCCCGCACCACCGTCTACCAGGAGCCGCGCCTGGTCCCGTCCAAGCGGGTGCTGGCGAATGTGACCATCGGGCAGCGCCGTTCGCGTACGACACGCGAAGCCGGGCTGCGCGCGCTGGCCGAGGTGCAGCTCGCCGGCAAGGCCCGCCAATGGCCCGCCACGCTCTCCGGCGGGGAGGCCCAGCGGGCCGCCCTGGCCCGGGCGCTCGTCCGCGAGCCCGATCTGCTGCTGCTCGACGAGCCGTTCGCCGCACTCGACGCCCTCACCCGCCTGCGCATGCAGGACCTGGTCGGCGACCTGGTGGCCCGCCACCGCCCGGCGGTGCTCATGGTCACCCACGACGTGGACGAGGCGGTACGGCTGGCCGATCGGGTGCTCATCCTCGACCGCGGCCGCTTCGCCGTGGATCGGGCCATCGACCTGCCGCGACCACGCGACCGCACCGATCCGGCCGCCCTGCGTCACCGGTCCGCCTTCCTCGCCCAGCTCGGCGTCGACCGTCCGGACACCGAAAACCCCAGGAGCACTTCATGACCGACACCCTCTGGTACACCCGCTGCCCGGTCCCCACCGCCAGCGGCCTCGCCCACAGCCTCGGCTGGCTCGGCGACACCGCCGAACGCAACGGACTGGCCTTCGGCGTCCTCCAGGACGCCGCACCCGAACTCGCGCTCCGCCACTTCGACCACGATCTGCCCGGCCTCATCCGCGAGGGCGGCAATGTGCCCGCCCTGGCCGCCCGCGCCCAGGGCTCGCCGACCCGGCTCATCGGCCTGACCTGGATCGACGAGGCGCAAGCCATTGTGGTGGGCCCGGATTCGCCGGTCACCTCCGCCGCCGGGTTGGCCGGGCTGCGTGTCGGCATTCCGGCCTGGGCGCGGGACCGGGCGCGCAGCTTCCCGCGTGCGATGGCGCTGCACGGTTTCGCCAGTGCCCTGCGCCTGGGCGGCCTGACGCTGGCCGACGTGCGCGTCATCGAGCTCGGCGTGGAATCGAATCCCCAGGTGCGCACCGAGATCCAGCAGCGCGACCGGAGCCTCACCTGGGGCGTGGCGGAACTGCTCGACGGCGCCGTGGACGCCATCTACGTCAAAGGCGCACGCGCACAGGAGGTCGCCCAGCAGCACGGGCTGCGGATCGCGGTCGACCTCGACGCCACCGAGTCCAAGCGGCTACGCGTCAACAACGGCACACCCCGCCCGCTGACCGTCCACCAGCACCTACTCGACACCCGCCCCGACGTGGTGATCGGCTTTCTCGCCCAGACCCTGCGCGCTGCCGACTGGGCCACCACCCACCGCGACGACGCCGCCGAGGTCCTGCAACGCGAAACCCTGTCCGGCCCCGAGGGTGTCACCGCCGCCTACGGCACGGACTTCAACATCGGCCTGCACCCGTCGCTGTCCGATGAACGCCTCGAGTTGCTCGCCGTCCAGCAGCAGTTCCTCTACACCCACGGCTTCCTCGCCGCCGACTTCGACCTCGGCTCCTGGATCGCCCCCGAACCCCTCGAGCAGGCGCGCGCCCTCGTCGCCGCCGGACAGGCCGCAGCATGACCGAACCCCGATGGCGCTCAACCGCTCCCGCCGACCTCGCCGCGCGCCACAAGCGCGGCGCGCGCAGATCGACCAGCGCCGCCGCGGAGGTGCGGGCATGACCGAATACCTGTGGCGGCTGCCCAGTCGCGGCGACGGCCGCCGCGCCGATGCGGGGCTGCGGCACCGCGGCCGGAGCGGCAGACCGATCCCCGCCGTCGATGCCGAGCGGAATCGCGCCGGGCGCAACGGTATCGGCAGCACGCCCGACAACGGCCGAGCACCCGCTCTCGGTCTGGCTGATCCGGCCGAGGTGGGCGGCTCGGCGAGCGTCGAGGCCCGCACGGTGGATCGTGCCGTGACCGATGTCCGGGCCGGGCGGTTCGGGCCGTTCGACGACCTGCACCAGGTGGTGCACGCCGCCGAGTTGTCCGGTCTGGACGGGGTACTCGCGCCCTACGACCCGGCGGGCGAAGAGTCGTGGATCGTCGCGGGCGCGGCGCTGCGGGCCACACGGCACACGCGCGTCGTCGTCGACTTTCATCCCGGCTTCGGGACGCCGGTCTACGCGGCGAAGGTTTCGGCGTCCCTGCAACGGTTCTCGGCGGGGCGACTGGGTTGGCGGCTGTCCGTGGACACCGATGCCGACGACGCGCGACAGCGTGGTGACCGCGTCACCGGGGACGATCGGTACGCGCGTGCAGCGGAATTCCTCACCGTGGCACGCGGTGTCTGGAACGAGAACCCGGTGCCCCCGGCCGGATTCCGCGGCACCGGGTACGACTACGCGGGGGAGTACTACGACGTCGTCGACGGCGGATTCCGGGGAATCCTGTCCGGCCTGCCCTTCCCGGTGGTGTACCTGAGCGGGGATTCGACCGCGGCGCTGGAACTTTCGGCACGGCACGGCGATGTGCACGTCTTCACCGAGACGCCGCAGGGCCTCGACGCGTCCCTCACCGAACTGCGGGCGCTGTCCGCCGCGGCCGGGCGCACCGTGCGGGCGGGCGTCGAGGTGCCCGTCATCGCCCGCGCGACCGAGACCGAGGCGTGGGCCCGGGTCGAAAGGCAATGGCGCGAACTGTATCCGGACGGACCGGATGCGGAGGCGCTGGATCTCGGCGACGGGCGCTGGGCGGGCTTCACCCAGCTGGGATATCCGCAGGCCGTCGGCTTGGTCGGCAGCTACGAGCAGGTGGCGCGGCGATTGCGGGCGTACGCCACGGCCGGCGTCGACACCGTGGTGCTGTCCGGGCACCCGCACCTCGAGGAGGTCTACCGCGCCGGGGAGCACCTGCTGTTCCTGGCCGACCCGACCGGCCGCACCCTGAAGGAGGCCACCGCATGACCATCGACATCTATTGGCGCATCGGCATGGAGGGCGATCACGCCTCGCTGCGCACCCCGCGCCGCTACAACCGCGGCCACGCGGGCGGCTACGGTCCCGGCAATATCGCCCCGGCCGTGCGCGCGGGCGAACTCGACGGCTACAGCTACCTCGATCACGCCGCGGCCGTCGCCCGCGCCTCGGAATCGGCCGGGTTCCTCGGTGGCCTGCTGCCATCGTTCCCCATCACCGAGGACCCGTGGGCGGTGGCCGCCGCCCTGGCCCGCGAGACCACCACCTACCGGTTCATGGTCGCCTTCCAGCCCGGATTCCTGCACCCGGTGCAGGCCGCGCGCATGTCGGCCAGCCTGCAGCGCGCCACCGGCGGGCGGCTGGTCTACAACATCATCAGCGGCGGCGGGGGACCGGCCCAACTGTGGTGGGGCGACAAGGTTTCCCACGACGACCGCTACGCCCGCACCAGCGAATTCCTCGAGGTGCTGCGCGGGGTGTGGGACGGCGACCCCCTCGACCACGAGGGCCGCTTCTTCCGCACCGAGGGCGCGGCGCTGCCGCCCGCCCTGGCCGGGCAACCGTTCCCGGAGGTGTACTTCTCCGGCTCCTCGCCCGCCGCCGTGCGGGCCGCGGGCCGCCACGCCGACTACTACCTGTCCTGGCTCGAGCCCTTCGCCGACTTGCGCGCCAAATTCGACGGCGTGCGCGCCCACGCCGAACGCACCGGCCGCACACCGAAGTTCGCCGTCCGCATCGACATCGTGGCCCGCCACACCGCGGAGGCCGCCTGGGCCGAGATCGAGCAGGGCTGGGCCTTCGTCGATCGGGACGCCGCCAACCGCGCCGCCCAGGGCGACTCGGTGGGTGCGGCCCGCATCCAGGGCTGGGTCCCCGAAACCATTACCGGCTACCGGGATCTGGAGGTCCAGCCCAATGTCTGGTGCGGGTTCAGCCTGATTCGCGGTGGCCCGGCCTTCGGCCTGGTCGGCAGCTACGAGCAGGTCGCCCAGCGCCTCGACGAACTCATCGACCTGGGCGTGGACGCGTTCATCCTGGCCGGGAACCCGCACCTGGAAGAGGCCTACCGGGTCGGTGAGGAGGTACTGCCGCTGCTCGGCCGCTCCCGCCTCACCATACCCGGCCCGGCCGCCGCTCTCGCCGCCACCCGCTGACCACCGTGACCACATCCCCGAAAATCCGCATTCACCAGGAGATTTCATGAGCATCCGGGTCGGGTACTTCCCGCACAACAACTCCCTGTTCGTCCTGCGCCACCGCGGCATCCTCGAACGCGCTCTGCCCGAGGTGGAATGGGTCGATCTGCGGGCGCTGCCCAAGCCCTCACCTGTCGACGTGAAAGCCGCCCTGCCGTCCCAGCATTCGGACTGGCTGTTCGCCGAGGGCGGCTACGACTTCATCGGCACCGGCTTCACCCCGCCGATCACCGCCCTGGGCAACGATCGCGACATCGTCTATGTCGGCATCTCCGGCCCGCGTATCGAGAACGGCCGCCTGGTCGCCCCGGCCGGTAGCGGCATCGAGACCGTCGCCGACCTGAAGGGCAAGCGGGTGGGCATCGCCCACGGCTCCTGGCAGACCACCCTGCTGCTGTTCGCCCTGGACCGCGCCGGCCTCGGCTGGGCCGATATCGAACCGGTCGACACCGATATCCACGATGGCGGAAACCTGCTGCGCACCGGTGAACTCGACGCCTGGGTCGGCGCCTACCCGGCGCTGGCGGCGCTCGAGGCCACCACCGAACTGCACACTCTCGTCGACACCGAATCGGTGTTCAGCCACCCGTCACTGTGGTTCACCCGCCGCGGGTTCGCCGAGCAGCACCGTGCGGAACTGGAGACGATCATCGCCGCCCTGCAGGAATCCGACGCGTGGATCGCCGAGAACCCGCGCGCGGCCGCACAATACTTCGTCGACGATATCGTCGCCCGCGGCGGCACCGCCGATCTCGATGCCTGGGAGGCCGCCCTGCGTGGCCGGCCCTTCGGTGTCGGTCCGGTGACCGCGGAGTTCCTCGATGAGCAACAGCGTGCGGCGGATCTGCTGACCGCCAACGGCTTGCTGCCCCGGCGGATCGATGTGCGCGCGGCGGTCGTTCCGTGGATCGCCGATGCGGTCACTGCCACGACGGTGGCCACCGCCGGCTGAGGTCCGCGCGCGCAGTGCCGGTTGCCGCGTGGCATCCGGTGGAGACGATTTGCTGTCGCGGTCTCCACCGGGTGCCACGCGGTGTTCTGCTGCGGGAACCGGGAGGTTGCTGGCGTGCAGGCAGGGCTGGGGGCGCAGGTGAGGGGCGGGGACAGCATGGAATCCGGGGCGATGGTCGAGTGACCAGTTGTCGGGCCGTGGACCTCGGGTTCGGGTCGCCCGGGTGACCGGGTTCTTCCGCACCGGGGCTTCGGGGTGCAAATCGCGGTGAAATGCTGTGAGCTGCACGGGCTCCGGGTTGCGGTTTGCTCGGAGATACCGAAAGGTTAGGGGAGACAGAGGATTCTGCTATGGTGGCTCCGCCGATTTCAGGATCGGCCGGACGACAAGAGAATTGATGAATCAAGACAACGCCGTGCTGCTTTCCTGGGTTCTCGCTGCCGCGCTCCTATTCGCCGTGGTCGGGCTGCTGTTTCTGTGGCGTGCCATGCGCGCTGAACGCGGGCGGGTTGCCGCCCTGCGTGCGGAGCAGGCCAACCGCGACGTCGCGGTCGAGGACATGATCGTGAACCTGACCGAGAACGTCGTGCCCGCCATCGGTGCCGCCGTCCGACGCTCGGACCCCGACAACCCCACCGTGGACCTGCCGATCGTGCTCGAGCAGTCGCGTATCGCGGAGCTGGTGTGGCAGTGGACCGCCCGCTGCGGCGAGGAGCTGCAGAAGGTGGCCGCCGAGACCCGCGACCGGGTCCGGCGCGAAGCCGAGACCGAAGCCCAGCTGGCGGTGGCGCAGGCCGAATCCGAGCGGGAGACCGCGGTGGCCCAGGCCGAGGAGGTGGCCCAGCTGGCCATCGCCCAGGCCGAGGAGGCCGCCCGCGTCGCCGTCGCGCAGGCCGGGGAGGCCTCGCGCAGCGCGGTCGCCGAGGCCGCCGACACCGCCCGCGCCCAGGTGGAGGGCTCCGCCCGTGAGGCCACCTCGGCCGCGGTGCGCGCCTTCGGCGCCTCGGTGGTGAGCCTGGGCGCGGACGTCAGCCAGGTGCTCAGCGCCGCGCTGCGTCAGCACCGCAACGACGAGACCTTCGAAACGCTCACCCGCATCGACCATTCCGTGCAGCAGATGATCCGCCAGGCGCAGTCCTATGTGATCGTCTGTGGTGGTCTGCCCGGCCGGCGCTGGCCGCAGCAGACTCTCACCGACGTGGTGGGCGGCGCCACCGGCCGGGTCCGCGACTACACCCGGGTGCGCGCCACCGAGCTGGACCGCCCGGTCGTGAGCCGCGCGGTGGAACCGCTGGTGCACACCGTCGCGACGCTGCTCGACAACGCGCTGCGCTACTCGCCGCCGACCTCGTACGTGGACATCGGTTTCCAGGAGGGTCACCACGGCATCACGGTGATCATCGACGACGCCGGTGTGCGGATGAACCCCGAGCAGCTTGAGGAGACCCGCCGCGTCCTCGCGGGCGATCAGCTCGTCGACATCCACGCGCTGGGCCCGACCCCGCGCGTCGGGTTCCCGGGCGTGGCAGCGCTCGCGCGCCGCTACGGCTTCTCCGTCTACATCGACGGCCCCAATATGTACGGCGGCATGCGCGCCATGGTCTTCATTCCGGAGACCCTGCTGGCCGCGCCTGCCCCGACACCCGTGGCCGTTGCCGCCCCGACCCCCGTGCCGGCGCCCGCCCGGATTCCGGCACCCGACCCGGAACCCACGGTGGTGGCCATGGATTCGGCGCCTCAGGAACTTACTTCCGGTGGCCTGCCCAAGCGGCGCCGCCGCTCGGCGTCGGTGTCGGTGGCGGCACCCGTGCGCCCGGTCGTCGTGGATGAGACGTCCGCGCGACCCGATATCGCCGCTGCCTGGCACAGCGGCTCCCAGCGCGGTCGAGCGGCCGCGTTCGACCACTCCGAAGGGATGACATCGTGACCGGTACGCCCGCGACGGCTGTCAGTGACACCAACCGGCTGGCCTGGTTGCTCGACGATCTCGAAGCGCCAGGGGTCCGGTTCGCCGTTCTGCTATCGGAGGACGGCCTGCGCATCGCGCACACCGGTGGCGTGAGCATCGACGACGCCGAGCGTTTCGCCGCGGCCGCCTCCGGCCTGCGGGCCCTGGGCAAGGCGCTCGCCGAGTTCTGCGGCGGCACCTCCGACAATGCGGTGCGCCAGAACATGACCGAGTACGCCGACGGCATGATCTTCATCACCGCCGCCGGGGCCGGTGCGCTGCTGGGTGTTTCGACCACCCAGGACGTGGATGTCAGCCTGGTCGCGCACCGGATGAACGAACTGGCCCTGCGGGTCGGGCGTGAGCTCGGCAGTATGTCGCGGACCAGGGCGGATCTGCCGCGCTCATGAGCCGGCCGCGGCGCGACCCCGATCTGGTCCGGGCGTATGTGCGCACCGGCGGCCGATCGCGCCCCACGCGGGTGCTGGATCTGGTCAGTCTGGTTGTCGCGGTGGCCGATCCGGCCCCCGGCGCGTCGGCCGACGCCCGCCGCATCATCCAGCTCGCCCGCCGCGGCGTGCTGACGCTGGCCGAGCTGGCGGCCTATCTGGACCTGCCGCCTTCGGTCGTGAAGATCCTGGTGGCGGATCTACTGGACAGCGGTCATCTGGCCGTCCCGACCCCGGTGGAAGCGCTGCCGGGCAAAGCCCTCTTGGAGGAGGTACTCGATGGACTCCGCGCTCTCTCCGCATGAGCGCGTCGTCGACTATGTGCCGCAGACCGTCACCCGCACCGTAAAGTTGCTGGTGGCGGGGAACTTCGGCGTCGGGAAGACCACGTTCGTGGGCAGCGTGTCGGAGATCCGGCCGCTGCGCACCGAGGAGACGATCACCGAGGCCAGCGTCGGCGTCGACGATATGGCCGGGCTGCCGGGCAAGACCACCACCACGGTGGCCATGGACTTCGGCCGCATCACCCTGAATCCGCGTCTGGCGCTGTACCTGTTCGGCACGCCCGGCCAGCGCCGGTTCGTGCCCATCTGGGAGGACCTGGCCGTCGGTGCACTGGGCGCGCTGGTGCTGGTCGATACTCGCCGGCTGGAGAAGGCCGACGAATCGCTGTCCATCCTCGAGGAGCGCGGTGTGCCGTTCGCGGTGGCCGTCAACGACTTCGAGGGCGCGCCCAAGCATCCGCTCGACGAGGTCCGCGATGCGCTCGACCTCGACCAGGGCACGCCGCTGATGCGGCTCGACGCCCGGGACCGCAATCCGTGCCTGCAATCGCTCATCACCCTGGTCGAGTACCTGTTGGAGCCGCGCGTCTAGCCGTATTTTCCACGGGCAGAACATCATTCGTGGTGAAAGGCCCGGCCGGGCCGCTGGCGTGACGCATCTCGCAACGCCATCCATCCGAGCTGGAATCTGCGCTACGGTGAGCGCTTCCTGCCGGGTGAAGCGAAAGAGTTTCGGAATGCCGTTTGCGAGCCGCGGATCGGTCAAGATCCACTACACCGATACCGGCGGGCCGGGGCCGGCGGTGGTGTTCGGGCACAGCCTGTTCATGGACCAGGAGATGTTCGCCCCGCAGATGGACGCGCTCGCGCCCGACTACCGGATCATCGCCATCGACTCACGCGGGCACGGGGCCAGCGAGGACGACGAAACCCCGTTCAGCCACTGGGATCTCGCCCGGGACGCGTGGGCGGTGGTGGACGAGCTGGGCCTCGAGCGCGTCGTGGTGGGCGGGGTCGCGCACGGCGGGTTCACGGCCGTGCGCATGGCGCTGCTGGCGCGGCCGCGGGTGGCGGGGCTGATCGTGATCGGGTCGAGCGCGGCGGCCATGACGCCGCGGCGGCGTGCCGGGTACCGCGAGGTGCTCGACATGTGGGCGAGCAGCGCGACCCCGGGGCCCACCATCAGAATGGTGTGCTCGCTCATGATCGGGGGCACCGCCGCCGATCAGCAGCCGTGGCGGGCGAAATGGGCGACCGCGCCGCGCAATCGGATGCGGTTGGCGGGCGAATGCCTGGTCAACCGTGACTCGGTGCACGAGCTGCTCGGTGACATCGACTGTCCGGCGCTGGTGATCCGCGGGCTGGCCGATCAGGCCACCAGTGCCGAGGAGGTCGCGGAACTGGCTGCGGCGCTGGGCAGTCCGGCCCCGGTGCACACCATCGCCGGGGCCGCCATGACACCGAACCTCACCCACCCCGGCGAGTTCAACGCACTGCTGCGGGAGTTCCTCGCCGCCCTGCCGTCCTGATCAGGTCTCGATCAGTCCGAGGAACAGCTGGTGCGCCGGTCCCGGCGCGGTCCCGCGATAGCGCTGCACCCGCACGTCGAACACGGTGGCGGTGCGCGGATCGCGCAGCGTGAAGGTGGGGTCGTGGCGGCCGATGTGCACGTGTCCTGCGGTCCACAGCCGCTGGAAATCGGGCTGCTCGCCCAGTTCCCGTAGCAGTTGCTCGATCTCGTCGCGGTCGCGGGACCCGGCGGCGTAGGCGCGGAAGCGCCCGACCATCAACTGGGCCTCGCGCTCCCACTCCTCGACCACGAGGCGTGCCCGCGGGTCGGTGAACATCCACCGCAGCACGTGGCCGTGCCGCGACAATCCCGGCAGCGCCGAGTCGAAGGCGCTGTTGCACGCCACCACATGCCAGCCGTCGTCGAGGGCCGCCGCCAGATGCGGCAGCAGCGCGTCCAGAATGGCGCGCACCGCGCCCACCGCCGGATCCCCGACGCGCAGCGCCCGCGCGGACGAGGCGGCCGGGCGCTGCTGGGCCAGGTGGTAGAGGTGGATGCGCTCGGCCACATCCAGCTCCAGCACCGCCGCCAGCGAATCCAGAATGGCCGGGCCGGGATTGAGCGCCTCACCCTGTTCGATCTTGGCGATATAGCCCAGGCTGGCGTGGGTGGCCTCGGCCAGCTGCTTCCGGGTCAGCCCCGCCGGATGCCGGCCCGTGGCCCGTGCGCGCCGCTCGCGCACGAACTCGGCCAGCGTAGGCGCGCGCAGCCCCTCGGCGGTAGGCAGCCCGAACTCGTTGTCGGCCAACGGCATCCCCTCGAACAGATCAGCGTGCCTCCACCCTAGGTGCCCGCCCGCCGCCGGGTGCGGTGGAACGACGAGCCGGGGTGCCCGGATGCGGCGATACCACCGCCGGTGGTCGCGGTGCGGAAACCGGTTTCGCGCAGTGGTGCTCGCGAATTCGCCTGCTCATGACTGGGGTATCCGAGCGGTTGCCAAGCGGGGAGCTCGCATTCGATATTGGCCGTGCGAGGGACGGCAGCGGCGCCGGCCGGGGAGTCGATGGGGGTATCGGCGAATAGCGAGGAGCGGCACCGGAAATGGCCAGTAATTCATTGTCGGGCGACGAATCGGGGCTGCGGTCGCGCCCGATAGTGATCGGGGAACAATCGTTTCCCTATTATTTCGGCCGCGACTGCACCACCGAGATCGGTGCGGCCATCGCCGCGCTGGGCGCGGACCGGCTGGTATTCGTCACCGATGACGAGGTGCTGTCGCGCTACCGCCGTGATATCGACCGGCTGGCCGGATCGATTCCGTCCCTGATCCTTTCGCATCCCTCCGGCGAGTCGATGAAAACGCTGACCTGCCTGTCCGGCCACCTGGAAGCCGCCTTGCGCGCGGGCATCACGCGACGGTCGGTAGTGGTGTCCTTCGGGGGTGGTGTGCCCGGCAATCTGGCGGGGCTGATGGCGAATCTGCTGTTCCGGGGTGTGCGGCTGGTGCACGTACCGACCACGACCATCGCGGCGATGGATTCGGTGCTCTCGCTCAAGCAGGCCATCAACAGCGGAGTGGGCAAGAACCATCTGGGCACCTATTACGCGCCCGAGGCGGTATTCACCGACGTCGAGTTCTTCACCACCCTGCCCGAACGTGAATTGCGCTCGGGCCTGTGCGAAATGGCGAAGAACTGCCTCGCCATCGACCCGTCCGCATTGGCCGGGTTGCGAGCGGTGATCGGCAACATGACCGCACCGGATTCGCTGCTGTGGCTGCTGGACGCCAGCATCGCCGCGAAATCCGCGGTCACCCGGGACGACACGTACGAGCGCGGCGCGGGGCTGGTCCTCGAATACGGTCACACCGCCGGCCACGCCATCGAGATCTGCGATCATCGCGTGCGCGGCGCGGCGGGCCTGCCGCACGGCGCCGCGATTGCGCTGGGAATGCTGGTGGCCGCGCACATCTCGCACGCGCGCGGGTGGCTGTCCGACGACGAGGTGAGCGTCCACTACGAGATCGTCACCGGTCTGGGGGTGGAGCCCGCGCTGCCGGATTCGGTGCGTATCGACGATGTGCTCGCGGTGGTCGCCGACGACAACAAGAGGGGCTATCTGCCGCCTCGGCCCGATGCGGTGCCGTTCGTGCTGCTGCGCGCTCTCGGACGCCCGGAGTGCACCGGCGGCCTGCCGCTGGTGCCGGTGGCGGTGCGCGAGATCCGCGCCGCCCTCGACGTGATCGCTCAGCCGTCGGCGTCCGCGCCGGTCGTGGTCGGGTAGGCCCGCCGTGCTCGCGATACTCGGCGGCCCGCCGGTGCGCGCGGCGCGCCCGTGGCCACGCTGGCCCCAGTACGACAATCGCACCGCCGCGGAACTGCTTGCGGCACTGCACTCGTCGCGGTGGTCGGTCACCTGGTACAGCCCGAACGGCGGCAAGTCCCGGGAGCGGATGTTCGGGGAGGCGTTCGCCCGCTACAACGGCGCGGACTACGGGGTCAGCGTCGACCACGGCTCGAGCGCCCTGGTCATCGCGCTCGAAGCGCTCGACGTCGGCCCCGGCGACGAGGTGATCGTGCCCGCCATGACCTGGGTTGCCCCGGCCACCGCGGTGCTGCGGGTGGGCGCGGTCCCGGTGCTCGTCGACGTCGATGCCGCCACCGGCTGCCTCACCGCCGACCACCTCGGCGCCGCGGTCTCACCACGCACCAGAGCGGTCATCGTGGTGCACCTGGCCTGTACCGCAGCCGAACTCGACCGGATCACCGCGGTCACCGACGCCGCCGGGCTCGCGCTGATCGAGGACTGCTCGCAGGCCCACGGCACCCGATGGGCCGGACGCGCGGTCGGTACCTTCGGCCAGATCGGCGTCTTCAGCCTCGGGGCCGCCAAATCCCTCGCCGCCGGGGAGGCGGGGGCCGCGATCACGGGCAGCCCGGAGCTCTACCGGCGAATGCTCATGCTGCGCGCCGACTCCCGCGGATACACCGACGACGGTCCCGCGCCCGGGGAATACGAGCTCGTCGAGGACGGCACGGTCATGGGCGCGAACTATTGCATGTCCGAACTGACCGCGGCGCTGCTGCTCGACCAGCTGCCACGCCTGGACGACCAGCACACGATCCGGGAGACGCGCGCCAAGGAACTCGAAGCCGGCCTGCCCGGAATCCCCGGCCTGGCACCCATTCCGGTGCCCGCCCCGGTGGATCGGCGAGCCGTCTATGAATACGGAATCCGTTTCGAGCCCGGCACTTTCGGTGACGCCACCGTCGACCAGGTGGCCGCGGCCCTCACCGCCGAACTGGGCACCAGGGTCTACCCGCCGCGCGCGCCCCTGCACCGCAGCGCCCTGCTGCGCCCGCACACCAAACCCCGCTTCGCGCGCTGGTGGGCCGGCGCCGTCGAACGCGCCGCCGGTCGCCCCCTCCCCGGAGCCGACCACTACCGCGACCACACCCTGCTGCTGCACCACAGCGTGCTGCTGGGCCGGCGCGGCGACGTCGACGACATCCTGACCGCGCTCGACAAGGTGCGCACCCACGCCGCCGACCTGCCCGCGCACCCCGCTCCCGACCCGAAAGGCATGGCATGACATCGGAACTCATGGCGGACTGGGAGAGCCGCATCATCGACGGCATCATCACCCGCCGGGCCGTCGAATCGGACTGGGACGAGCTGCGCGGGCGGTATGCCCGCGCATTCGGCGGGGTGAAGACCCACGATTTCGAGGCATGGAAGCGACAGTTCCGGCTCGAGGACATCGCGGTGGTCGAGGACGTCTCGATGGCGCGGCAACCGCGCATCGTGGGGACCGCCGCGATCATCCGCACCACGGTGACCGCGCCCGGCGGCGCGCAGTTGTCGGTCGCGGCGTGCGCGCAGGGCATGGTCGCCACCACCCACCAGAAGCGCGGCATCTACGCCAAGGTTCAGGCCGAGCTCATGACCATCGCCATGGAGACCGAAGCGGACGTGCTGGCTGCCATGCCCGGCCCGGGCGGCAGCTACGCCTATGTCGGGGTCACGACGCACACCCGGCACCTGCGCATCGACCGGGGACGCGCGAAACTGCGGGTCTCCGAGCGGGATTCGGCCTCGGTGCGCGAGGTCGGGCTGGCGGAATCGGTGGGGGAGCTGCGGCGGATCTACGCGCTGTGGCAGCAGGCCACCCCGGGCGCACTGGATCGCGGCGAATCCTGGTGGGCGAGTGCCATCAGCCCGCAGTCCTTCATCATCGTGCACCCGGACGGGTACGTGATCTACGACCTGGCCGGGAATGCGGTGCTGGTCAAGGACTTCTGCGCACTCACCGTCGCCGCGCACCGGGAACTGCTGCGGTGCCTGCTCGGGCAGGGCGAGTACACGGAGATCCGGATGGACACCGCGCTCGACGACCCCACCCCGCTGCTGCTCGAGGACTCCCGCGCGGCCGCGGTGACCGGAATCGACGCGGGCATGTGGATGTGGATCCTGAACCTGCCCAAGGCCATCGCGTCGCGGGAGTTCCGCGGCGACTTCCACGGGGTGGTCGAGGTCGCCGATCCATGGGGCCTGAGCTCCGGCGCCTACCTGCTCGATATCGCGGGTGGTCGCAGCAGCTGGTCGCCCGTCGAGGAGGCCGTGGCCGATGTCCGCATCGGCCCGCTGGAACTCACCACCGCCTACTTCGGCGCACACACCCTCGGCGAGCTCGCGCGCGCCGGCCGCGTGGAGGAGATGACCACCGGTGCCCTCGAGGCGCTGGACCGTGCCTTCGCCCCCGCGCGGAAACCGTTCAACACCACGCCGTTCTGATCGAACTCCCCTGAGGACAGCACCGCCATGACAATGCCGCTCCCTCCGTCCATCTGCCCGGTGACCGGGGTCGTCGGATCCGGGGTCACCCGGGTCACCACCCCCACGGGCGATCCGGCCTGGCTGGCCACCGGTTACGAGCTGGTGCGCGACCTGTTCACCGATCCGCGGCTGGGCCGCGCGCATCGCACGCCGGAAACCGCGGCGCGGCTGGGGGAGTCGGCCTTCTCGGGCGGGCCGATCGGCAATTTCGACACCGAGCTCGAAGATCACGCGCGCATGCGCACCCTGCTGCAGCCGCACTTCTCGCCCAGGCGGATGCGGGAGTTGCGGCCGCGGGTCGAGCAACTCACCTCGGAGCTGCTCGACGCGATGGCCGAGCAGGGCTCGCCCGCCGATCTGCAGGCCGCGCTCGCCCTGCCGCTGCCGCTGCTGGTGATCTGCGAGCTGCTCGGGGTGCCGTACACCGACCGGAACCTGTTCCGGGACTGGGTCGACGCGGTCGGCAATGTCGCCGACCGCGCCAAGGTCGAGCAGGGGGTGGCCGAGCTGTTCGCCTACTGTCTGGAGCTGGTCGGGGAGAAGCGCCGCGATCCCGGCGACGACGTCGTGTCCCGGCTGTGCGCGATCGACGGCGTCGCCGACACCGAAATCGCCACGCACGCCATGGTTCTGCTGTTCGCCGGGCACGAGACCTCGGCGGTGCAGATCGGGGTCGGGGTGCGCATGCTGCTGGAGAATCCCGGCCAGTGGCGGCTGCTGCACGAACGGCCCGAACTGGTGGCCTCGGCCGCCGAGGAACTGCTGCGCGCCTGCGACGCCAGCAGCCTGCCCCGGTACGCGCGCAGTGCGCTCGAAGTCGCCGATGTGCAGATCGCGGCCGGTGATCTGGTGCTGCTGGGCATCGCCTCCGCCAATCACGACCGGGCGCTGTTCACCGATCCCGAGCGCGTGGACATCACCCGGCAGGAGGCCGCACACTTCCTGTTCGGCTACGGCCCCCGCTACTGCCTCGGTGCGCCGCTGGCCCGGCTCGAATTGCAGGTCGCCTTCGGGCAACTCGTGCGCCGATTCCCCACCCTGACCCTCGCCGTCGACCCGGCCACCCTCGCCGAGCGAGACGAGGTCTTCACCGGCGGACTGACCGCGCTGCCCGTGCGCTGGTGACCACCCTTCAGCACCGAGGACTCACGAAATGGCTCTCGCCACCACCGATTCCGCGCCCCTCGTCATGACACAGCGGCGCATCTGGCTCATCTTCGCGGCCCTGTCCGCCGGACTGCTGCTCGCCAGCCTCGATCAGATGATCACCGGCGCGGCCATGCCCACCATCGTGGGTCAGCTCGGCGGCGTCCCGCACATGGCCTGGACCACCACCGCCTACCTGCTGGCCACCACCCTCGTCATGCCGCTGTACGGCAAGTTCGGCGACCTGTTCGGGCGGCGCCGGCTTTTCCTGTTCGCCATCACCGTGTTCACGGCGGCCTCCTTCGGTGCGGCGGTGTCGACCGGGTTCTGGGAGTTCATCGCCTTCCGGGCGCTGCAGGGCGTGGGCGGCGGCGGGCTGATGATTCTCGCCCAGGCCACCATGGCCGATGTGGTGCCCGCCCGGGAACTCGGCAAATACGGTGCGCCGATGGGCGCGATCTACGGGCTCACGGCGGTCGGCGGACCCATCCTCGGCGGCGAGTTCGCCGATCACCTGGGCTGGCGATGGTGCTTCTGGATCAATGTGCCGATCGGGTTGGCGGCCTTGATCATTGCCGCACGATATCTGACCTTGCCCAGCAAGCGGCCGGCCGTGCGGCCGGACTATCTCGGCGCGGCGCTGATGAGCGCGGGCACCACCCTGCTCATCCTGATCAGCGACTGGGGTGGCAAGCGCTACGGGTGGGGCTCGCCGACGATACTCGCCATGATGGTGACCGTGGCGGTGGTGATCTCGGTATTCATCGGCGTGGAATCACGAGCCGCCGAACCGATGCTGCCGCTGCGACTGTTCCGCAACCGCACCTTCGCGACCACCTCGCTGCTCGGTTTCATCATGGGGCTGATCATGTTCGCGTCGGTGGCGTTCGTGCCGACGTTTCTCCAAATGGCCACGGGCGTCTCGGCATCGGCGTCCGGGCTGCTGTCGATCCCCATGACCATCGGCATGTTCCTGACCGTGTCCGTCACCCTGGGTGCGGTGACCCGCACCGGCCGCTGCCGGGTCTACCCGCCACTGGGCGTGGTCATCATCGCCGCCGGCATGATCTGGATGACGCGCCTGGACGCGCACACCCCGGCGTCGGTGGTGTCGACGATGCTGTTCGTCATCGGACTGGGGCTCGGCATGGTCATGCAGCTGCTGGTGCTGCTGGTCCAGAACGCCGTTCCCGCAACGGATGTCGGGACCGCGACGAGTGCGAACAACTACTTCCGTGAGATGGGCGGCGCGCTGGGCGTCGCCATCTTCGGTTCCATCTTCACCCACCGTCTCACCGGCAACCTGGACACCGCCTTCCGGGCGCACCCCGGCGAGGTGCTGTCCACCGGGGCCAACCCGGCGGCCCTGCCGCCGACGGTCGTCGACCACCTTCCGGCGCCACTGCGCGATGCCATCGTCGGGTCCTACGCCGATGCGCTGGTTCCGGTATTCGCCTACCTGCTCCCCGGCCTGGCCATCGCTTTCATTGTGGCCCTGCTGATTCCGCACATCCCCCTGGCGGACGTATCCGGCCTGGTCGCCCGCAACGAGGCGATCCACGACGCCGACCGCGATCCGCGCGACGAGAAGGAACCCACCACGATCCTCGGCACCCCGCCCGCCTGACCCGATCCCGCGCTCCGAATGGCCATCCGCCGGCAACTGCTGGCCGTGACTCGGACTCGAGAATTCGCCGATCCGGAGCTCAGACTCCAGCCCCACAGCGGCAGTCAGTAGTACAACTACGACATGGGAAGAGCGCCAACAGTCGTTCTCTACGTCCTCGCGCTGATAGTCGTAATCGTCGGCGTGGACATCCTCTTCTTCCGAAACCATTTCTGGGAACGCCTGATGGTGAACATCGGCATCGTCCTGATTTTCGCAGCCTTCTACCTCAGGTTCTTGAAGAGTTGACGCCGTGCGAGGCGGGCTGACCCACCTGCTGCGGACTGCGCGGTGCGGGTCAGACGAGTTCGACCTCGTCGAAACGGACGGTGAAGCTGTGGCGGCGTTCGCTCAGGACGCCGCCCTCCCGGTGGACCAGGCCTTCGCTGAAGTCGATGCGTAGTTCTTCCCGGTGCTCGTCGACGGTGCGCACGACGGCGCAGATTCCGATGAACGGCCCCTCCGGGAAGTACACGACGTCGCCCGGACCATAGTCGGTAAAGCCCACGCGGCCACAATAATCCACGCCGCTGTTCTTTGTCTGTGGGCGCGCTGGCGTGGTCGCCACCGGTGCGGCCGATCGATATGACATGGTGGACCGATGGCCACCTGGAGAGAGTTCGAGCATGCCGCGCCCGAACTGGCCGCCGCCGTGCGGGGCCTCGACACCCAGTCAGCCGGTGTGAGAACGGTCTTCGTGCCACTGCTCGACAGCAGTCTGCACAGCCAACTCATCTTCTTTGGCGTGGGCACCCGAGGCCCCCGCCGCGCCGCCCAGAATCACCTAGGGAACTGCCGGATCCGGGCCGGATGCCTCAGCGGACGACGTCGAAAATATTCTTCTGGATTCCGTTGGAGTAGGTGGCGGCCTCGACCAGCTTCAGCTTCTGGGCGTCCTTGTCGGACTCGGAGAACAGGCGCTTGCCCGCGCCGAGCAGGACCGGGAAGACCAGCAGGTGGTAGCGGTCGATGAGGCCCGCGTCGGAGAGGGCGCGGTTGAGCGAGGCGCTGCCGTGGATGATGATCGGGCCGCCGTCGGTGTCCTTCAGGGCGGCCACCTCGTCGAGGGTGCGCAGGATGGTGGTCTCGCCCCAGTTCGTCACCAGGTCGGCATCGGTGAGGGTGGTGGAGACGACGTATTTCGGCATGCCCTTGTACCCGGCGAAATCCGCCATGTCCGGCCACACCGGGCTGAACGCCTCATAGCTGACGCGGCCCATCAGCATCGCGGTGGCTTCCTCCTGCTCGCGTCCCTTGAGTTCGTAGGCCTCGGGAACGAATTCGACATCCTTGAAGGTCCAGCCGGAGTTCCGGTAGCCGGGTTCGCCACCCGGGCCCTCCACGACGCCGTCGAGGGAAATGAAGGCGGTGCTGATGAGAGTGCGCATGCTCTGCTCCTTGATATGTGTTGTGTCGGTTGGTGATTCGAATGGTTCGGCCGGGTCCGCTTCAGCCCAGCAAGCTGGTGAGCCACTGTTGCCAGGCGGCCTCGGCCCCGGCGGTGTCGGGACCGAACAGGTGATGGAACATCAGTGCCAGCCCGGTGGGCGCGTGGTGGAAGGTGTAGAGCCCGTCGGCGGTGCGGATCTCGAACCGCTCGTCGTCGGCCCAGACCACCTCACCGTCCAGCGGCGGCAGGCCCGCCGGTTCGGCCTGCACCCGCGCGCCCACCACCACCGGGTCCGGTAGCGCCAGCGCCCGGATGAGCGCCGACCGCACCGCCTGCCCGGAAGAGCCCATGGCGACGGCGAATACGGGAGCTGCGATCCGGCCCGGGAAGTGCGTCAGGTATTCGCGCAGCGTGTTCAGGTGGAACGGCCAGCCGCGGCGCAGGGCGTCGTATTCGTCTTGCCAGTCGTCGCCCAGCATGCCGCTGTGGACCACACGCAGCACGGTGCTGCCGCCCTCGCGTCCCTCGAGTAGATACTCGAAGGCCATGAACCGGCCGTCCTCGTCGGTCCCGGTGCGGGTGGCAAAGTGCTTGCCCGGCTCGTACGCGGTGATCACCGACTCTTCCCGCCGGCCACCGGTATCCATGGCAGCGGTCCCGCCGGTCCGTGCCTCGACCTCGTTGCGCCCCATGAACCAGGAGTCGATTCCCGGCCCGGTCGCGATCGCCTCCCAGACCTGGTCCGGGCTCGCGGGCAGGGTCGCCTCCAGCTCGATCTCGAACGGATGCCCCATGGTCAGTTCTCCTGTCCTGCTTCGGATTCGGTGTCTTTCCGCGCTGTGGGTATCTGGTGCATGCCGACAACCACCCGGTGGCCGCGCCCGCCCGGTGCGGACTCGTCGTGGTAGCGGCTGACCAGTGTGGTCACTGCCTGTGCCAGCTCCTCGGCGAACGCCGCCCGGTCGGCCGCCGAGGCGAACCGCACCTGCGCGTCGATTCCGAAGGTCGCGACCCGCCGCTGCGCCCGGGCCGCGCCGGTCAGCAGCGCCCCGACCTCCTGCACCAGCCGCGCGCCCAGCGCCACCAGCCACCGCGCCGACAGCTGGTCGGGTGAGCGCGCCGGATCCGGGCTGACCGCACCCAGCGCGCTGGGGGAGATCACGTAAGAGGCTGCCGTGGCCCGGAATACACGCTCGGTGACATTGCCCTTGCGCCGTTCCTCGACCAACTCGACCAGCCCGTGCCGCTCCAGCTCCTTGAGGTGGTAGTTCACCTTCTGCCGCGGTAGCCCGAGCCGACCGGCGAGCATGGCGGCCGAGCCCGGCTCGGCGAGAGCGGCGAGGATCCGGGACCGGATCGGGTCCAGGGAAGCCTCGGCCGCCGCGGGTTCTTCGATCACAGCGACGTCCAGCACCAACCCAGAATCCCACCGACAAAAATATTTGTCAAGGAAGGCGAAATTGTCGGTTGTCGAGTGCCGCGGGTCCCGTCCGCGGTCGCGTGACACCATCCAACCCTCCCGAGGTGGTCCGGCTGCCCGCCCGATTCCCGAGTCGTCGGCCCGGCTCCCGCGCGACGTCGGGTCGCGCCGACTGATCCCCGGTGCCGACGGCACCATCCGCTGGGCGTACCGCCGCATGACGGGCCGGCGCGTATCGCGTGAGAGCCTGACCGCGGCCATCACCCGCCACGCTCCGCGCATTTCGGTCAGAGACGGTCCGCCCTGACCTGATCCGAAGCGCTCGCGGCCCGCAAGCGACGGCCTCGGTGACGTGGGTGTCGCGGTGAGCCGCGTCACCCGACACGCGCCGCGATGTCACACATTGGGCTCGAATGGTGTCTTCATGTCCGATACCACCAACGGTGAAGGAGGGCGGACATGGAGCGGGTCGTCAGGGTCGTCGTGGTCGGCGGCGGATATGCGGGGATCATCGCGGCCAACCGGCTGCGGACTCGGGAGGATGTGAAGATCACGGTTCTCAACCCGCGGCCGCAGTTCGTGGAGCGAATTCGGCTGCACCAGTTGGTCGCCGGTTCCGGTTCCGCCGGGGTCGAGTACGACGCGCTGCTCGGCGCGGGGATCCGGCTGATCGTCGATGAGGCGACGGTGATCGATGGGGTGCGGCGCAGCGTGGCGCTGAAGAGCGGAGGCAATGTGGCCTACGACTACCTCATCTACGCCGTCGGCAGCCACGGGGCGGCCCCGGCCGTCCCGGGCGCAGCCGAATATGCCTACGACATCGCGGAATTCGAGCATGCCGAGCGGCTGCGCGATGCGCTGGCCGGTGCGGATGCGGCCGCACCGGTGACCGTGGTCGGTGCCGGGCCCACCGGCATCGAAACCGCCGCCGAGCTCGCCGAGCAGGGCCGCCCGGTCACCCTGGTGTGCGGGGGCCTGCTCGGCCCGTACCTGACAACCGCCGCCCGCCGCTCGGTCGCCCGGCAACTGACCGCACTCGGCGTGGCCATCGTCGACGGTCCGGATGCCAAAGTCACCGCCGTTCACCCGCACAGCGTCGTGCTGGCCGACGGTCGCGAACTGCCCAGCCCGATCACGGTGTGGACGGCCGGTTTCGGCGTGCCGGACCTGGCTGCCCGCAGCGGCCTGAGCACCGACGCCGTCGGCCGCCTGCTCACCGACGAAACCCTCACCAGCATCGACGATCCCCGCATCCTGGCCGCCGGTGACGCCGCCGCCCCCTCCGGCCAACCCCTGCGCATGAGCTGCCAGGCCGCCATCCCGCTCGGTGCCCATGCCGCCGGAACCATCCTGAGCCGCCTCGCCGAATCCGAGCCCGCCGCAATCGATATCGCGTTCATCGGCCAGTGCATCAGCCTGGGCCGCAAACGCGCGACCGTGCAGCTGGCCCACTTCGACGACACCGCTCGTCGGGCCTACCTGGCCGGCCGCGTTGCCGCCACCGTCAAGGAGGCGATCTGCAAATCCACCGTGTGGGGCCTCGCCCGCGAAGCCCGCAAACCGGGCTCCTACACCGCCATCAAGGGCGGCAAACGTCAGCAGCGCATTGCGGCCGCCGCAGCGATGGCCGATCAGTAGAGGTAGCCGGCCCGTCGAAATCGCCGCTACAAGCCCAGCTTCGTGACGGCGTTGTCCTCGAGCGGGTTGGCGGTCCGGATGTAGCCATGGACGGTGCGGGGGTTGGACCAGCGGCCCTGGCGCATGATCTCGCGGTCGCTGGCGCCGCCGAGGGCGGCCTGGGTGGCGAAGCCGGCGCGCAGGGAGTGACCGGAGAAGAGGGTGGGGTCGAGGCCGGCACGCGCGGCGTAGCGTTTGACGAGTTCGGCGACCGCGCGGCCGGACATGGCCGTGGCGGCGATGCCGCCGTGGCGTGAAATGGTCGGGAACAGCGGCAGATTCGGGTCGGTGAGGGTGGTGCCGGTGAAGCCGTGGCAGCGGTGGATGTGGGGGTCGGGCGGCGGGGTGGCGTCGAGCCAGGCGCGCAGGTCGGTGGCGGCGTGTGCCTCGCGCAGGCGGGTCCAGTCGGCGAAGGCGCAGACGGGGCAGGTGTGCGGGCGCTGACCGCGGGGCAGGGCGACGCGTTGTTCGTTGACACCGGTGGCGTCGGTCTTGGTGGCGGGCAGCTGGATCAGCAGCAGCGGCTCGCCGGTGGTGTGGTCGGTGGTGACCGCGACATCGGCGACCCGTAGCGCGGCGATCTCGCTGCGGCGCAGCGCCCCCGCGAATCCGACCAGCAACAGCAGTGTGTCGCGGCGGCGGGCCGGCTCGGTGGGCCACTGCGCGTCCGGCAACTCGTTCAGCAGCTGATCGAGGGTGTGCAGCAGCACCGGCCGCTTCCGCTTGGGCCGGCTGCGCCGGGTGCGGCGGATACCGCGCAGGGTCAGCCGCACCACGTCGCCACGGGTGGGGGAGGGCAAGCCGTTGGCGGCGTGCACGGCGGCCAGCGCCGCGGCCTTGCGCTCCAAAGTGGCGGCGCTGAAGGCCCATTCGCCGTTCTCCCGCCGCGCGTCCGCCGCCGCGGCCAGATACACCGCCACATCCAGGGCGTCCGCAGGTAGTGCCTGCCGCGCTTCCGCCGCGCACCAAGCCGCCCACGCGATCCAGTCGGTTCGGTACGCGCGCAAGGTATTCGCCGACTGCGACGCCTCGAGATATCGCCGCAGCGATCCGGCCTGCACCTCGTCGAAGCGATCGCGCACCAGCCGCAGCGCCGCCGCGTCGACCAGCACACTGCGCACCCCGCGTCGCAATTCGCCGCGCACCTCGTCGGGCACCGCGATCACCGCGGCCTGTTCCACCGGCTCGGTGACCTCCGTCGGATCTGGCATGTCCCCGACCCTAGATTGAATACGTGCTCCCGTTGCAGCAGACCCCGATTCACGTGTCCGACGACATCCTCGACGACCTCCGGCAGCGTCTGGCCCGGACCCGCTGGTTCGACGACGACGGCAATGCCGACGGCCACTACGGTGTGCCCACCGCCTACCTGCGCGAGCTGGTCGACCACTGGCGCACCGACTTCGATTGGCGCGCACAGGAAAAGGCCATGAACGCCTACGAGCACCACCGCGTCGAGGTGGACGGCGTCCCCATCCACTTCCTGCGCAAACCCGGCGTCGGCGACAACCCGATTCCGCTGATCCTCACCCACGGCTGGCCCTGGACCTTCTGGCACTGGTCCAAGGTGATCGATCCGCTGGCCGATCCGGCGGCACACGGCGGCGATCCCGCCGACGCGTTCGACGTCATCGTCCCCTCGCTGCCCGGTTTCGGCTTCTCCACCCCGATCCCGTCGCGCCCGGATCTGAACTTCTGGAAGATCGCCGACCTCTGGCACACCCTCATGACCGATGTGCTGGGCCATCGCACCTACGCCGCCGCCGGATGCGACGTCGGCGCCCTGGTCACCGGCCAGCTCGGCCACAAATACGCCGACGCCCTCTACGGCATCCACATCGGCTCGGGTCAGCGCCTGGACCTGTTCAACGGCGAACGCGCCTGGGACATCACCGGCGGCCGCCCGATTCCCGAAGGCTTGCCCGGCGACGTGCACGCGCGAATCATCGAGCTGGAGAAGCGATTCGCGGTCCACCTGACCGCCCAGATGCTCGCCCCCGCCACCCTGGCGCACGGCCTGTCGGATTCACCCGCGGGCATGCTGGCCTGGATCCTGGAGCGCTGGATGCGCTGGAGCGACCACCGCGGCGGCGACTTCGAATCCGTGTTCAGCAAGGACGAGGTGCTGACCCACGCGACCATCTACTGGGCCACCAACTGCATCGGCAGCTCGATGCGCCTCTACGCCAACCACAATCGCTACCCCTGGACCCCGTCCCACGACCGCTGGCCCGTGATCGAGGCCCCCACCGGCCTCACCTTCGTCGCCCACGAGAACCCGCCCGGCGTCACCACTGCCCAACGCGCGCGGCACTTCCGCGACAGCGACCGTGGCGCGTGGTACCACCTCGTGAATGTGACCGCCCACGACCACGGCGGCCATTTCATCCCCTGGGAGGTCCCGGCCGAGTGGACCGATGACCTCCGCCGCACCTTCCGCGACCGCCGCTAGCCTTGCGCCCCCTCTGCGATGGGGCTTGCGGGGAGGTCGCTCGCAAGCTCCCACGGAACGGCGGCGGACATCGGGTCAGGGGTCTTGCCGTGATCCGGCGAAACGCGACATTTTCACGCTGCGGCCGTGCGGGTCAGCACGACGACGGGAATCTCCCACGCCACTTTCGCTTGGAAATCCGCGATGAAGGGCGTCACCTCGAGCTGCCGGTCCCACAGCCGCGCCCGCTCGTCCCCGCTCGCGACCACGGCGATGACCGGCCAGGTCTCGGTGCCCACCTCGACCGTCCCGGCCGGGTTCGCCACCAGGTTGTGATACCAGCCCGGCCGGTGCGGCCGGCCGCCATTGGCGGCGAAGACCACCAGGCGGTCGCCGTCGCGCTGATAGGCCAGCGGCCAGGTGCGCTCCTGCCCGGTGCGGGCCCCGGTGGTGGTCAGCAACAGGAGATCACGCTCGGCGAACTGCCCGCCGACCTGTCCGCCCCCGGCCCGGAATTGCTCGATCACTTCTTCGTGCAGTCGCTGACGCGCAACGTCGGTCATGGTCGGCATCAACTGTGTTGCCGCCGTGGGTATTCCACTCCCGGCGGCGAATCCGCCTCAGTGCTGCAACCGCCATTCCGCATCCGGTTTCGGAAGCGGCCAGCTCCACCGGTTCTTCATGCGCAGCTCCAGTAACTGCTGTCGGCGACCACACGACTGCTCGGTGTCACCGTCGCCCTCGACGCAGTTGCGGTGGATCCACATCATCGCTTCCACCGTGCCCGAGAGGCGCATGGCGTCATGCTCGGGCATACGATGATGCTCGAGTACCGACGGCGTGTCCGACATGGCCCAATCATCCCCCAGCCCGGCCGTGCTGTCGTCCAGTCCACGCGTCTTCGCCTCTCGTGAGAGGAGTTGGTCATGTGTCGTCTGTTCGGACTCTCGGCCGCGCCGCAGCGGGTGCACGCCACCTTCTGGTTGCTGAAGGCGCCGGACAGCCTGTCCCAGCAAAGTCACCGCGAACCCGACGGCGTCGGCCTGGGCACCTTCACCGCCGCGGGCGCGCCGCTGGTGGAGAAGCAGCCGATCGCCGCCTACGAGGACAAGCTCTTCGCGGAGGAGGCCCGCGAACGCGAATCCGAAACCTTCGTCGCGCATGTACGCTTCGCCTCCACGGGCGGACTGATGATGCGCAATACCCATCCGTTCGAGCAGCACGGGCGCCTGTTCGCGCACAACGGAGTGCTGCAGGGGCTCGACGAGCTGGACCACGAGCTCGGTGACTATCGCCGACTCGTCCACGGCGACACCGACTCCGAGCGCTTCTTCGCCCTGATCACCGCCCGGATCGACCATCATGCGGGCGATGTCACCGCGGGCATCACCGACGCGGTCGGCTGGATCGCCGACCGGCTGCCGCTCTACGCGCTCAACCTGATTCTCACCACCGCGACCGAGCTGTGGGCCCTGCGCTATCCCGACACCCACGAGCTGTATGTCCTCGAGCGCGCCGCCGGTGGCGCACAGGGCGATCGGCGGCTCGACCACGCGAGTCACCGTCACAGGGGCATTCGCACCAGCAGTGGCGCGCTGACCGACTATCCCGCTGTCGTCATCGCCAGCGAACGCATGGACGACGACCCCGGATGGCGGCTCCTCGCCTCCGGCGAACTGCTCCACGTCGACGGGCGTCTGGACGTGCGGTCCAGCATCATTCGGGATTCCGCACCCCGCCACCTGCTTTCGCTCGCCGATCTCGACGAGACCGCCGCCGCCTCCCAGACCGCGCACTGACGATCACCGCTGCGGCATGGTCCGGTCGGTCACTCCGGTCGCGATACCCGGGCCAGATCGACAGTGGCCGTACGCAAGTCGGCGATGCTGTCGATCGGTGCGAGATAGCCGATACGGGTGACCGCGATGCCACGCGGGGTGGTGACCCGCAGGTCGAGGCCGAAGCGGTCGGCGCGTTCACAGACCGCGGCGGTCGCGTCCGGATAGCCGCCGCGGGCGTGGGCCATGTCCAGCAACGCGTCCGCGTGATCGTCATTGAGGTGTGCGATGGCACGGGCCGCACCGGGGATGATCGGATCGGCCTGGGCGGCCGCGTATTCGTCGGCGGTCGCGGAATCCATGCGGCCGTACCCGCCGACCCAGCGGGCCCGCTGCACACGCAGCACCCACACCGTGAAATCGCTGAAGTCGATGTAGGTCTTGGCCGCCGGGACCGCGGCCAGGTGGGCCTCGCGGGCCGCTACCGCCTCCTCGCCCTGCGGGCGTTCCGCGACACCGGCGAGCGTCAATCGCGTTCCGGCCAGCGGGTCCTCCGGTAACTCCGGGGTCACGATGGACAGGCTGGCGCGCGGATCGGCCGCCAGATTTCGGCCGTGCTCGGCCATCCGGGACACACACAGGACCGGTTGTCCCGCAAGCAGTCCATACGTGACGAAACTGGCCCAGGGGCCACCGTCGGCCGACAGGGTGGCCAGGGTGGCCGTATTCGTCGCCGCGGCAACGGTTCTGGCCTCATCCGCCGCGGACGGCCGGGTGGTGATCGCGATGGGGGTCAGCGGCGGGGGAGTCGAGGGCGCGTCGCCCGGGTCGCCGTGGTCGAGAGCCATGCGTCACAGGCTACCCGCGCCGCCGAACAGGACCGATCAGTCGGGAAGGATTGGCACCGACAGCCCTTCACCCTTCCGCAGCAGGGCCGCACGCGTGACGGTGCCCGCGCCGAAGCGATCGCGCAGTGCGTCCAGGGTCGAATCGAGGGTGGATTCCGCACGCGGCTCGAACGGCAGCGACAGCTGCATGGTGTCGGCGTCGTCCAGATTGGTAAGGGACAGGCCGATGAGAGTGAGGCCGCCGCGCTCCCGGATCAGCGGCATGGTCGCGGCCAGCAGAGTACGTGCCGCCCGCAGAACGGTCTCGCCGCTGTCGGTCGCCTCGGCCAGCGTGTGCGAGCGGGTGGCGCGCGTGAAATCGTCGAAACGCATGCGCAGCACCACCGTTCGGCACACCCGCCGGGCTTTGCGCAGCCGGTGCCCGAGCCGGTCGGCGAGTCCGTGCAGATACGCCTCGAGCTCCTCGTCGCTGCGATGGCGGCGGCCCAGCGCCCGCTGCGCGCCGATCGAGCGACGGCGTCGCCCGGTGTCCACGCGGCGCGGGTCCCGCGCCCATGACAGGGCGTGCAGATGCCTGCCCGTGGCCGGACCGAGCACCGCCCCGAGCGGCCCCTCACCCAGGTCCGCAAGCTGCCCGACCTTGGTGATGCCGCGTTCACGCAGCTCCCGCGCGGTCACCTCGCCGACGCCCCACAGGCGTTCCACCGGCAGAGGATGCAGGAATTCCAGCTCCCGGTCGGGCGAAACCTCCAGCAGCCCATCGGGTTTGGATACCGCGCTGGCCACCTTGGCCAGAAACTTCGTGCGCGCCACCCCGACCGAGATGGGCAGTCCGACCTCCGCGCGCACCCGCGCCCGCAGCCCGCGCGCGATATCGACCGGAGTGCCGGCGATCCGCCACAGTCCGGCCACATCGAGAAACGCCTCGTCGATGGAGATGCCCTCCACCTCGGGCGTGGTGTCGCGGAAGATCTCGAACACCGCCTTGCTGGCCTCCGAATACGCCGACATCCGCGGCGGCACCACGATCGCATCGGGGCACAAGCTCAGTGCCTGACGCACATTCATGGGCGTCCGCACCCCGAACGCCTTCGCCTCGTAACTAGCGGCCAGCACGACCCCGCCGCCGACCAGCACCGGCCGCCCCCGCAGCCGCGGACTGTCGCGCTGCTCCACCGACGCATAGAAGGAGTCCAGGTCGGCATGCAGAATCGCTGCCCGCTCGGGGCGCGCGCTCATCCTCGTGATCGAACCGGACACGAACATATGTTCGCATACCCGCCGGTCCGTTGTCTGCGTGTGCCGCTCACCCGGGGTCTCGGTAGTAATCGCGCGAAAAACAACACATATGTCTGGACCGGCAGCGATGGCGTTGTGATCGGTTCGGCCTGCGGGCGGGTGCGGTAGGCGCTCGGCGTGGCTGCCGATGAGGTTGGTCGGTGTGCGGGAGGTCGGGATTCGCCGCTGAGGAGTTGGCGCGGCTGCGGGAGTGCCCACGTGACCGATCAGCACACCACCTACGGCACCAAGGTCATCGTCACCACCCTCCGCGAGGCCCATTACGTGCTGGACGAAATCCTGGGCAACGCAACGGATCTGCCGATCACCGAGCATGCGACAGATACCGATGGCGTCACCTTGGTGAACTTCTGATGCGAGGGCGGTCAGATCGATCCAGAGGGCGGCAAGTTCGGCGTCGAGCAGCCACCGGCGGCTTCTGCGCCCGGGGCGCCAGACCGGAGGCAGTCCGGATCACCCAGCCTCGCCGCCGCTCTCGGCACAGTGTGTGCCCGCAAGCCGGATCCGAGATCAACTTCGCTACAGTGTAGATGTAGTCTACGATGTAGATAACACGTAGAGGAGTGGTGATCGTGGCTCGTCGCGATGGTTCGCGAATGGTCGAGGCGCCCGGCGCCCGGCTGTACACCGAATCGGCCGGGACCGGTCCGGTCTTGGTGCTCGTCTCCGGTGGCGGGGGTGATGCGGGGATGTACGAGGAAGTGGTGCCGTTGCTGGCCGATCGGTACACCGTCATCACGTTCGACCGGCGGGGGAATTCGCGTAGCCCGTTCACCACGGCCGATGCTGCGATCGATCCCGCGACCCAGGCCGACGATGTCGTCGCTGTCCTGGATGCTTACGGGATCGACCGCGCGTCCCTGTTCGGCAATAGTGGCGGCGGCATTGTCGCACTGGAAGTGCTTGCCCGGCATGGTGATCGGCTGGTGGCCGCGGTCGTCCACGAACCGCCGGTGATCCAGCTGCTGCCGGAGGACAGTCCCGCTCGGCAGGAGCTGCTGAACATCAACCGGCTCGCCGTGGAGAAGAGCCTGATGCGCGGCTATGCCGCGTTCGGCGCTCTGACAGCGCCGAACATGCCCGCAGTGTTGCGAACGACCGCGGGTCAGACTGTGCTGGCCGGCGCGAGCCAGGCGGCGCTGACGGTGGGATCGATGGTTCGGCGGATCAGCGGCCGCCGGCCGTCCACGATGACTCGCCAATTGCTCAATGCGAATCTGCTGCTGACGCGGGAAATGCCGGCGTTCTGCTTCGGTTATCGGCCCGATGTGGATGCGCTGCGAAAGGTTGAGGTGCCCTGGCGCCTGGCGACCGGCCGGGACAGCGTCGGCCGGTCGTACTACCTATCGACCGAGGCTCTTGCCGACGAACTGGGGATGGTGTGCGAGGAGTTCCCGGGCGGGCACGTGGCGTATCTGTTGCAGCCCGAGGAGTTCGGTGCGCGGCTGAGCGGGCTGCTGGGGGAGTTGACCTCGTGACTGCGGATAAGCGGCTCGCTCCGCCGACCCGGACGGTATTGAACCGCGAATACATTGCGATGCGTGCGCTGGCGCTCGTCGATGAGATCGGTATGGATAAGTTTTCGATGCGCAAACTGGGAACCGCCCTGGGTGCGGATCCGATGGCGGCCTACCGGCACTTCACCGACCAACAGGACCTGTTCGACGGTATGGCCGCGGCGATGTTCGACGAGCTGGAACTGGAAAAGCTGCCCTGGCAAGCGGATTGGCGCGAGATGATGCGGACCTACGCACATCGGCTGCGTTCCATCCTGGCCCGGCACCCGGATGCGGTACCCATCTTCGCCACCCGTCCGGTGCGCAGCGCGGCGGCCATCGACGTCGGCAATCGGATGATCACGCAGCTGACGGCGGCCGGCTTCGCGCCCGCGGCGGCGCTGCAATTGTCCCGTTGTCTCCGCGAATTCGCGATAGGCCATATCCTCAGCCGGGTGGCAGCGGCAGGGCGTGGCCGCAAGCCGGCGCGCGATTCGCCCGAATACAACGAACTCGCCGCCGCGGCCGACGCTGCGGCCGGCGACTACTTCGACATCGGGCTGACCGCCATGTTCGATGGATTCGACCGGAGCATCGGCTAGGTTCCGATCGTTTCGTTCGTCGCGAACGGCGACTGCCCGCGCTCTGTACAGCCGGTCCCGCCGCAAGCCGTGCAAGGATTCGCCCTTGCCACCCGGCGAGTAGCTGACATCGTGATCGAGCCCAGGGACACGGGCGTCGCGTGGCTGGTCAGTGACGCAGCCGAGCGGCTGCGGCCAGAATCGGGGTGCTCACGGCGGTGGCTGCGGCGCCGAGTGTGGTGTCGGTGGCCAGGATCCACCGGACGGTTTTCATGGCCAGGGTGAGAACTTCGCTGCCACGCCGGCGCATACCGGCCTCGAAATCGCTCACGGCGTCGGTGAGGGTGGTGGTGCCGTGGGCAGCGGCGCTGACGTGCTCGAGCAGGCTGGCGGCGTCGCGGATGGCCGCGCCCGCTCCCATTCCGGCGGTGGGTGGTGTGGCGTGGACAGCGTCGCCGAGTGCGGTGATACGACCCGCAGGCCAGGGCGCGAGATCGGCTGCGCGGGTGGAGGCGGCGTTGAAGCGGAACCCGGCCACGCTGTGCGGGTCGGCCTGGGCGATGACCTCGAGCGTGTGCTCGGCCCAGCGTCGCTCGCAGAACATGCCGAGCAGCGCGGCCTGCAACTCGCCGCCCCGCAGGTCACGCAGGGAATCGCGGACGGCGGATTCGGGGAACATGGCGCCCCAGATGTAGGTGGGTCCGGCGGTGATCGACATCCTCAGCTCGGGGGCGTCGAGCGCGGTGTTGCCGACCGGGTCGAGGAACCCGACATACAGTGCTGCCCCCCGCGGGCCGATCGCTGTCCCCGATCGTGGTTTCAGTCGCTGCTGCTCGCTGGGGCTGAGGTCTTGCAGGAGGGTGCGGCCACAGAACCCGATGATGCCTGCCGGGCTGTTGGTCGGGCCTCCCGCCAGGTGGCGGGCGACCACCGAGTGGGCGCCATCCGCGCCCACCACCAGGTCCGCGGAGACCGGCGCCTGATCGGTGAACAACACCTGCGGCGCGCCGTGGTCGTCGTGGCCGACGCCGGACACGCTGCATCCCAGGTGCAGGTCATCTCCGACCGCTTCGGCCAGCAGCATCCGCAGGGTGATCCGATCGACGTCGATGCTGCCGCTGCCGCTCAGATCCGGTCCGTAACCGAGCAACCGGCCACGGCGGTCCCAGAACGCGTCACGCTCGCGCAGCCGCAGCGCCGAACCCGATGCCAGCAACCGCCGCATGATCTTCGGTTCCACCAGATCTGTCAGCGCCGACTGAGCCCGCTCATCCAAGGTGATGTGGTAGCCGCCCGTCGCCGCTACATCGGTGTCGCGGTCGAATACCGCTACCTCGAACCCCCGGCGACGCAACCCCGCCCCCAGTGCGAGCCCACCGATCCCGCCACCTACCACGACTACCCGCATACCTGACCGTCCTCTCCACCACTGCCCGTCCGAAACAGAACCCCACACTGACACCGGTAGTGGCCACCGAGTGGCCACAACCCGGTCATGATGGGACGATGGCGAACACCTCACACCGGGCGTTGCGACTGCTGTCCCTGCTCGGAACAGGCCGGCAGTGGTCGCTGCGCGAGCTCGCGACCCGGCTCGGAGCCAGCGAACGCACCATCCGCCGCGACATCGAAACCCTGCGCCAGCTCGACTATCCGATCACCACCATCCACGGCCCCGACGGCGGCTACCGGCTCGGCGCCGGACGGACCCTGCCGCCGCTGCTGTTCGATCACGACCAGGCCCTCGCGATCGCGGTGGCTCTGCAGACCGCGCCCAGCACGATGTTCGGCCTCGGAGACGACGCGGCGCGGGCACTGGCCACTCTGCACCAAGTCATGCCCCCCGCGCTGCGAGCATCCATGGAATCCCTGCGCCTGACCCGGCTGCGGAACTATTGGGAGTTCCCCGCGCCCCCGATCGACCCGGCCGCCCTCACCACCGTCGGAACCGCGGTCCGCCACCGCCACCTACTAGTCACCGAGACACTGCGTCCCGACGGCACACGCCCCGAACCCGGTGACCCCGACTTCCTGCCCGCCCACCGCATCGAGCCCCATCACCTGGTCGTCTGGGCCGCCCGCTGGTACCTGGTCGCCTACGACGTCACCGACCATCGATGGCGAGTACACCGCGTCGACCGACTGCACACCCGCCCCACTACTCAGCATTTCTCCGCCCGCGCGCTTCCCGGCGACGACCTCGCCCACTTCGTGATGAGCACCCACGACCGGGGCGACACCCCTGCAGACTGGCCATACACGGGCACCGCTCGGCTCAACCTGCCCGCTCACATCGTGGCCCGCTGGGCACCAGGAGGTTCCGTCGTGGAACACCTCGACACCGAGCACTGCCGACTCACTCTCGGCGCCTGGTCCTGGGCCGGCATCGCCGGCATCCTCGCCACCTTCGACACCGAACTCACCGAACTCCACCCACCCGAACTCGTCCACGCATGCCGCCGCCTCACACATCGCTGCCGGTCCAGCCATATGTGTTGTCCTTCGCGCGATTACTACCGCGACCCCCACCCGACCGATTCGCGCCCCAACGGCTGAGGCGTAGTTTTCAAGGCGCGGCAACACTTCGGGCAACACGGATCGAAGAATGGAGTCGACATGTGCACCCAGCCGAAACCTGCGACCCCGGAGACCGCCCGCGTGCATCGTGACGCGGCTGCGCGCTACGACCTGGCGAACGTGCAGGACTACTCGGATGTGCGACGCGGCCTGATCGCCGAACTGCCGGGGAGTGTCATCGCCGGTGACGGTTCGGTCATCTTCGACCCGCATGCCCTGGACTGGATCGAAGAGGGTGCGCCCGCGCCCGACACGGTCGATCCGAGCCTGTGGCGGCAGAGTCAGCTCATCAAACTGGGTGGCCTGTATCAGGTGTCCGATCGGATATACCAGGTCCGTAACAACGACATGGCCAACCTGACCGTCATCGAGGGCGACGACGGATTGATCGTGGTCGACTGCATGTTCGGGGTGGAGTCGGCGAAGCAGGGCATGGACCTGATCCGCGCGCACGTTTCCGACAAACCGGTCGCGGCCGTCATCTACACCCACACGCACGTCGACCACTACGGCGGCGTGAAGGGCGTGATCGATCCCGCGGACGTGGCGTCGGGGAAGGTTCCGATCATCGCCCCGGGCACGATCAAGTCGTTCGACAAGTTCGCCATCGGTGAGAACGTCATCGCCGGAAATGCCATGTCGCGCCGCAGTTTCTACGCCTTCGGCGGTCTGCTGGACCTGAACGCCACCGGGCACATCACCTGCGGCATCGGCATCATCTCCACCAAAGGCGCGACCGTCTCCTACATTTCGCCCACCGACTCGATCACCGAGACCGGCACGCGGCGCGAGATCGCCGGACTGGAGTTCGAATTCCTCTACGCCCCCGACACCGAGGCGCCTGAGGAACTGCATATCTGGATTCCGGAGCTGAAGGCACTGACCTGCGCGGAGAACGCGAACCATGCGCTGCACAACATTCAGACCCTGCGTGGCGCCCGCACCCGCGATGCCCGCAATTTCGCCCGCTACCTCGACGAGTCACTGGAACGGTGGGGCGACGATGCCGTGGTGCACTACGGCCCGCACACCTGGCCGGTATGGGGCAATGACCAGGTGTGTGCCCTGCTGGAAACACAGCGCGACACCTACAAGTACATCCACGACCAAGCGCTGCGGCTGGCCAACAAGGGATATACCCCGTTGGAGGCGGCCGAGATCATCGAACTGCCCGATGAATTGGGCCGCAACTGGGCCAATCGCGGCTATCACGGCACCGTGCATCACAATGTGCGCGCGGTGTTCACCAAGGAGCTCGGCATGTGGGACGGCGATCCGGTGTCGCTGCACCCGCACACGCCGGTCGACTCGGCCACCCGCTTCGTCGAATTCGCTGGAGCCGACGCGATTCTCGCCGAAGGCCGGCGCGCTTTCGAGGCCGGCGACTATCGGTGGGCGACCGAGATCCTGCACAAACTGGTCTTCGCCGATCCGGGCAATACCGCGGCCCGGGAATTGCAGGCCGACGCCTACGAGCAGATGGGGTATCAGGCCGAGGGGCCGCAGTGGCGGGGCGTCTTCCTCAGCGCCGCAAAGGAATTGCGTGCGGGTGTGCAGCCGCCGCCCTATGTGACGGCCGGCCCGGACTCGATTCTGGCCATGCCGATCGACATCCTCTTCGACTTCGTCGCGGTCCACGTGATCGGCGAAAAGGCCACCGGCGCGAACATCGGCATCAATCTCGATTTCACCGATTCCGGAGAGCAGTGGACGATGTGGGTGCGCCGCGGCGTTCTCAACGCCCGCCGGGGGCGCGCCGACGATGTCCGGGTGACGGTGTCGGGCCCGAAGGCGGCGCTCGTTGGGGTGCTGCTGACCCCGGGCAGCGCCGGGGAACTCGCCCGCTCGGGCGCCATCACCCTCGACGGTGATGTGACCGCACTCGGCGAACTCGCCACGTTGCTGGACGATTTCGAGCCGACATTCCCGATCGTCACCCCCTGATCGGGCGATACTCGGGCTACCGGCGGCGGTCCTCGCGGACCGTCCCGGCGAGGATGGCGGTGAGGCCGGCGGTGAATCTGCGGTCGCGTTCGCCGGTCATGATGGAGATGGTGTCGCCGGTGGGGTTCGGGCGAGGGGCATCGGCGGTGAGAGCCGAGACCAGCGGCTGCCATTCGCCGGACCGCTCGAGTTCCAGATAGGCCTGCTCCTCGATGACGAAACCGGTTGTGTAGGAGCGCAGGACCGATTGCAGGTCGCCGGGTTCGAAGGGCGGCACGACGATGCCCTGCAGGAGTGTCATGAGGGTGCCCGACAGTTCCACCGTGGCCGCGAAGGGGGAGTAGGAGCCCGCGACGATGCGACCGCCGTCACGGAATCGGAGCATCGCCGCGCGCATGCGCTCGCAGCAGGCGATGACCTGGGCGAGCGTCGGGGCGTCGAGGTCGATATCGGACAGGTCGATGGTGGCGTAGACGGCATCGGACATGGCGCGCTGGAGATCTCGGCGATCCTTCAGATGCTTGTACAGCGCGCCGGGAGTCACCTCGGCGGCCGCTGCCAGTCGCCGCATGGTGAGCGCGTCCAATCCGTTCGCCGACACGTACTCGTGGGCGATTTCTACCAGCCGATCCCGGCTCAATCCGCGTTTGACCATCGGTCCAGAGCCTAGCGGTGGGCACGCGGCGGCCGGGTTTGCATGGTTGACGATACGAATCACCTCCCTTAGCCTTCGTCTGGTGAACAATGTTTACCAGACCGGTGTCGTCATCGCCGGAGCCGGTCCGACCGGGCTGATGCTCGCCTGCGAATTGCGGCTCGCGGGAATCGAAGTGGTCCTGCTGGATGCCCTCACCGCCCGCACCGGACAGTCACGGGCGGGTGGCATCAATGCCCGGACCATGGAGATCCTCGATCAGCGCGGGCTGATGGAGCGAGTGCTGCCGCACGGCTATGTGTTCCGCGGCCGGGGTCCGGGGCATTTCGCCGGGCTGCCCATCGAGTTCGGCGATCTGGCCACCCGGTATCCGACCGGACTGGTCATCACTCAGGCCGATCTCGAGACCCAACTCGACCGGTACGCAACCGAATTGGGTGCACCCGTGAGATGGGATTCACCGGTTGTCGGCCTCGAGCAGGACTCCGATGGTGTCGAGATCCGGGTCGGTGGTGCGCACGGCCGCCGCGTCCGGGCCGCATATCTGGTCGGCTGCGATGGTGGCCGCAGTGCGGTCCGCAAGCTGGCCGGGATCGAGTTCGCCGGGACCGACGCGACCATGGTCGGCATGATCGCCGACGCCGAACTGGCGGACCCGCCGCCCGGCTGGATCCTGACCGAGCGTCGCGGGCCGGGTGATTTCTCGGTCCTTCCATTGCGGCCCGGCTGGTTCCGGCTCATGGTCAACCGGCACGACCGCGTCCTCGACCACGCGGCCCAACCCTCTTTCGAGGATTTCCGGGCATCCTTCCGCGAGGTGGCCGGCGCCGACTACGGGATGCACAGTCCCCGCTGGGTGTCGCAGTTCGGCGACGCGGCCCGCCTGGCCGAACGCTATCGTTCGAACCGCGTACTGCTGGCCGGCGATGCCGCGCACATCCATTTCCCCGCCGGCGGCCAGGGATTGAACACCGGGGTGCAGGATGTCGCCAATCTGGGTTGGAAGCTGGCCGCCGTTCTGCACGGTCGCGCGCCCGAGGCCTTGCTCGACACCTACGAATCCGAACGCCGGCCGGTCGCCGCGCGCGTCCTGCAGAACACCCGCGCCCAGACCGCGCTCATGCGCCCCGGGCCGCACACCGAGGCGCTGCGCGAAACGCTCGCCGGACTCTTCGACATCGACGAGGTCCGAAACAGCCTCGGCGGCATGCTCTTCGGCCTGGACATCCGCTACGACGTCGGCGACGGCCACCCGTTGTCCGGCTATCGCGTCCCCGACGTCGACCTCACGCTGCCCACCGGCGGTACGCGCGTCCACGAACTACTCCGCAGCGGCCGTCCGGTCCTGCTGTCCCTGAACGGAATCCGCCCGCGACTCGGCGATTGGCGGGGTCACATCGACGTCGTCCACGCCCGCTGCGATGCGGGCCGGTGGCCGGTACCCGGCCTCGGCGACATCCCCGCGCCGACAGCAGTCCTGGTCCGGCCGGACGGCTACGTGGCATGGGCCGCGGATGAACACTGCGACACAGGTCTTTTCGAAGCGCTCAGCGCCTGGGTCGGTCCGAGTGCTGCTGCACCACGGGCCTGACAGGAGCAGCGCGCGTTCACGAGGTTCTCCATGGCCGGCCGGAAAGGCCTCGGCGGCGTCCCCGGATCGATGGGACTCGGTGGGCCGAGCCGGAATCCGGGGACGCCGCCGTAGGGATCAGTGCGGCTGGACCGTCAGGTCGTAGGCGGCCATGTAACCGAAGTGCTGGGTCGCCGTGTAGTGGGTGGTCACCCAGTCGAGGATCTCCTTGTTGCCCGTCGGACGCCAGACGCCCTGCTTCGCACCCGATTGCGCGGGGGCGGCGGTGTCAGCGGGCTTCGGATCCACCCGCCAGGAGTCGGGCAGCGGGACCTCGGGAGCCAGGTAGTAGGTGATCTCGTGGTTGCGGACCATGTCCTCGAACTGGGGCAGCGTCGGCACCGGGTCCTCGGAGGTGAAGCCGCCGATGGCGAGGACCGATGTGCGGCTGGCCAATTCGAGCCCGGCCGCGGGCGACGAACGGTCGATGGCTGCCGACCACTTGGTATTGGTCTGCTGCAGCAGCGTGACCAGCTGCGGATCGGTCTGACCACCGAACAGCGTCTCGAGCTGCTTGCGGAACTGGTCGGCCGGTCCGGCCTTCTTGGGCCGAGCCGGGCCCACGGTCGGGCCGCCGCCGGTGTGCGACTGCGGCAGGGTCGCGGCCGCATACGCCGTGGAGCCGGTCAGGCCCGCGATCACACCGACTACGAGCAGCACCGTGGTCCCGCGGCCGCGCAGCCGGTCCCAGCGGGCCGCGATCGGCAGCGCCAGCACGAGCAATCCCAGCGCCGTGATCACCGTGACCGCCAGCACCGTCCAGCGCAGCCACGGCTGCCAGTCGGAATTGCGTTGCAGCAGCACGAAACCCCAGATCCCCGCCGAGAGGATCAGGCAGGCGCCGCCCACGCGGCCGAACGCCTCGGCCCGTCGCCGCCACACCTCGTACGCGCCGATGGCGAAGCAGCCCGCGATCGCCGGGGCGACGGCGAGGGTGTAGTAGGCGTGCATGCCCGACTTCATCGCCGAGAACAGCACCCCGTCGATGACCAGCCACAGACCGAACACCAGCGCCGCGCCGCGGATCAGATCGGTGCGCGGCCGGCGGCCCCGCGACACCAGCACCAGCACGAACGCGAGCAGCGCGGCCGGCAGCAGCCACGAGATCTCGAAACCGATTTCACCGGTGAACATCCGGTCCGGCCCGTTGCCGAACCCGCCACCGAACCCGCCGCCCTCGAGCGCCTTCGGAATCTGGTAGCCCTCGGGCAGTTCGAAGGGGTTCTTGGCGTTGCCGCCCATGTGGTTCTTGCCCAGATAGCGGGCGAAACCGTTGTAGCCCAGCACCAGGTCCATGAAGGTGTTGTCCTTCGATCCCGCCAGGTAGGGGCGCGAATCGGCGGGCCAGACAATGGTGAGCAGCACGTACCAGCCGGAAGAGACGATCAGCGCGCCCAGTGCCGCCAGCGAGTGCAGCAGCCGGTTGCGCAGCGTGGTCGGCGCGACGATCACATAGGCCAGCCCGAGCGCGGGCAGCACCATGAGGCCCTCGAGCATCTTGGCCAGGAACGCGAATCCCAGTGCGACACCGGTCAGCACGATCCACTTCAGGCTCGCCCGTGGCAGCGCGCGCACGGTGCAGTAGGCCGCGGCGGTCATGAGCAGCACCATGGCGGCGTCCGGATTGTTGAACCGGAACATCAACGCCACCACGGGCGTCACCGCGAGCACCAGACCCGCCAGCAGGCCCGCGCCGCGGCTGCGGGTGACCCGGGTGACCGCGCCGTACATGAGCGCGACCGCACCCACCGCCATGATTGCCTGCGGCGCAAGCATGCTCGCGCTGCTGAACCCGAACAGCTGCCCGGACAGGCCCATGACCCACTGTGAGACCGGCGGCTTGTCGACGGTGATGAAGTTGCCCGGATCCAGCGACCCGAACAGCAATGCCTTCCAGTCCTGCGATCCGGACCAGGCGGCCGCCGCGTAGAAGCCGTTGCCCATCTGGTTGACCGTGATGTTCCACAGGTATGCGACGGCGGTGCCGATGAGCAGCAGCGCCAGCGCCGGCCGTTCCCAGCGGCGGGCAGGGGAGAGGCCTTCCGATGATGTCTCGGACGGCGGGGCGGTCGGTTCGGACGGGGCCAGCTCGGCAGTGGTCACGCTCACCGCGGGAGTGTGTCGCGCCAGCCGGTGAAGACCCTGACTCCTTGCTGGGAGCTTCCTGTGAACCGGGATCTCCCTATGCTGGTCGGATGAGCCCAGGTATGACAGCGCTGGTGCGGATCGACCCGGACCTCGACGCGGTGACCACCCTCGGACCCGAAGCCGACCCCGCCGATGCCGGACTCGCGCCCGGCGATATCGAGGCGATCTGGCGATCCGTGCAGGACTGGTACCGCATGGGGACCACACCCGCCATCCAGGTGTGCCTGCGCCGTCACGGTCACATCGTGCTGAACCGGGCCATCGGCCACGGCTGGGGCAATGCGCCCAAGGATTCCCCCGACGCGGACAAACGCCCGGTGACCCCCGACTCGCCGTTCTGCGGATTCTCCACGGCCAAGGGCGTATCCGCCGCCTTGATGTTCATGCTCATCGAGCAGGGCGCCTTCGCGCTCACCGACCCGGTGCGCGACTACATCCCCGAATTCGCCGGCCATGGCAAGGACCGCATCACCATCGGTGACGTCCTCTCCCATTCCGCGGGCGTCCCGTTCATCACCCCGCCCCACCGCGGCTCGGACCTGGTCCTCGACGAGGAGCTCGCCGTCCAGGGCCTGGCCGACCTGGTTCCGAGCTGGCCGCCCAACCGGTTTCGCGTGTATCACGCACTGACCGGCGGACTGATCCAGCGCCTGCTGGTCCAGCGTGCCACCGGCAAAGCCATGCGCGACCATCTGCGCGAACAGGTCCTCGAACCACTCGGCTTCCGCTGGACCAATTTCGGCGTCCGCCCCGAGGACGTCGACCAGGTGGTGCCCAGCGTCAAGATCGGCCCCGGACCCTCCAAACTCTGGCGCCACCTGGCAGGCCGGGCCCTCGGCGGCGGCCTCTCCGGCCCGACCGACCCGGCCGCCGCCCGCGCCTTCCTCACCGCCGAACTCCCCTCCGGCAACCTCGTCACCACCGCCGCCGAACTCTCCCGCTTCTATGAAATCCTCACCCGCGGTGGAGAACTCGACGGAATCCGCATCATGCGCCCCGAAACCCTCGCCGCCGCAATCCAACCCGCCCCCTGGCTGCCCGGTATGGCGGGCCGGGTCTCCGTGGCGGGCTACGAACTGGGCGCCCGCCGCTCGAAGTTCGGCCGCAACACCGAATCCCACTTCGGCCGCAGCGGCCTCACCACCCAATACGGCTGGTCCGATCGTGCCCGCAACCTGTCGGGCGCCATCCTCACCAGCGGCAAGGCCCAGGCCGACGCCGACCGCCCCTGGCGCCTGGTCAACCAGATATCCGCGACCATGAATCCCCGCACCGATCGCGGATGATGGTTCGGCCACCGTGACAGAACCGGACTTCGCAAGGCGATCGCCAGTGTTCGCGTGCTATCGCCTGTGCGGGTCGAGCATGGGGACCAGGAATTGGCGGGCGATGGCGGCGAGTTGTTCGTCGTCGTCGAGGTCGACGACCTGGCTCGGAATTGCCAAGAACGAGGCGCAGATTCGGACCATCAGCTCGGCGACCAGCTCGATGTGCAGGTCCGGGGGAATGGTGCCGGCCCGCTGTTCCTGGCGGAGCTGATGGGCTACGAACTCCCGGACCATGGCGACCGCTCGTCCGTCGTCGCCGACGAGTGAGCTGACGAAGTGGTCGGGTTCGGCGGTGATCAGTGCGCCGATGAGGGGGTTGCCGCGCAGTGCGCGCAGGGAGCTCACGAATCCGAGAACGACGCGGTCGCCGAGATTCGTCGCCGCCGCGATATCGACGAGGAATGTGTCGAAGTACCGGCGGAATTCACGCAGGATGACGCGTTCGACCAGTTCTTCTTTGGTGGCGAAGCGGCGGTAGACGGTAATCCGTGAGATCCCCGCGGTGCGCGCGACATCTTCCATGGTCGAGCGCTGGATACCCCACCGCCGGAATTGTTCCTCGGCCGCGTCGAGGATGCGGGTGCGCATCGGGTCGGTGTCGTCGACCTGTTCGACGGCCTGCAGGTAGGCGCGTTCGAGCAAGGATTTCCCAGCGGGGAGCTCATTCGCGGGCGGCGCAGATTCCACGGTGTCCTCCTGAAACATCTTGTCCTGCGTCAGTTCTCGGGCTGCGCCGCGATCGCGCTTCGCCTGATGTTCGCGTTGCACGCACTCCACATCGTTGTTGATACGCGGGTACGTTAGCTGTTTCATCGAGTCCAGCGGGGGATCACGCGCCGGGCCGAGTGTCGTCCGTACCGGAATGTTCCTGGACGAGGACGGCGAATCATCGGTTGGTCAGCGGGATTTCGATACTCAGCGGCATCCGTAGTTCGGCCATGTACCACAGGGCGAACTGGCGCAGGAACTCGTCGAACATCCAATAGGGGGCGTCCACCACCGGTGCCACCGACAACACTCCTTCCCGAACCGCGACGAACGGGCCCCACGCCACCTCGAGCAGCGGGCTCCAGACCGGTTCCCGAGGAATGTTGAGCCAGTCGGCGACCTTGTCTCCCATGATGAATCGCGTGAACGCGCCCAGAATGCCGCGGCTGAGCAGCGTCAGGTCGAGATCGGCGCCGAGGTTGAGCAACTGGTTGGCCAGGTCGTTGCCCTCGGCGGTCGGTGCCAGGATCGGGTCGAGCTGCTGGCTTGCCTGCGCGTCGGCCTGCTCCCAGGTCGCCGGGATGTACTCGTCGCGAATGCCGAGCAGATGCG
Organism: Nocardia sp. NPDC059228; assembly: GCF_042754245.1. NCBI lineage: Bacteria > Bacillati > Actinomycetota > Actinomycetes > Mycobacteriales > Nocardiaceae > Nocardia > Nocardia sp. NPDC059228. The sequence continues at coordinate 124,671 of NZ_JBHZAL010000013.1, forward strand.
CGGCCAGCTGCCAACTGTGCAGGTAGCCATCGGATTCGGCGGCCGGGATGGGGACTTTCCACGCGGTGAGGGTCCGCATTATGGTGGTGGCCAAGCTGTGCCAGGTGACCATCATGTCGTCCTGGCTGATCGGCGTGACGCCTGCGGGCCAGTGCGGCGACTGCGGCAGCAGATGCCGCACGGACGCGTGGATGATCCTGGTTTTCACACAGGTCACGATCATCTCGCCACCGTCTCCGTAGGCGTTGACCGTGCCGATGTCGTACCCGAATTTCGCGGTCTTGGCGATGCGCTCCTTCAGGTGCGATCCGCCGCGTGAGTAGTACACCGCGAGCGCCTCGTGCGGGATGACCGTGGACATCATGCCGCTGGCGAACGCATACAGCACGCCGAGATACAGACCGCGCTTCTTGTTGAACTCGAAGGAACTGGCCAGCTTGCCCTGGTCGGCCCACGAGGGCAGCTGACGAGCAGATGCTATGAAGTCCGCCAAGCCTTTCGGCAGGCCGGCGGGCAAGGGCTGGTCGTTGTAGACCCACGTCGCCAGCAGCCTGTTGACCTCGGGCACATCGGCGTGGTCGATCACCTCCGCCAGGACGGAATCGGCATCGGGGTCGTACACGGTCAACGGGTCGGCGCCGCCACCGGCGCCGACCACCGAATCAGCGGGCGACCACCTCCATGGCTCCGCCCTCGCGGTACGCGCGGTCAGTGCCATCGCACCGACGACGCCCAACAAACCGCCACCTGTCCTCAATGCGTCGCGCCTGCTGAGACGGTGTGCATCCATGCCGATTTCCTGTTCGTGAGTCTGATACAGAGACACATGCGATGTATCTGTGTATCTTGATGAGAGCACACCGTGACGGCTGTCACAACCAGTTGGCACGAATTTCCAGACGAAGGACCGGCCGATGAATCCGTACGTCGTTATCCAGAATCTGCTCAACCATCTGGACCTGGGGTCGGCGGGAAGCGGGGTTCCGGTGGTAATCGCGCGAGAAACAATGACGTTGCCTTGACCGCAGTGGAGACGCCGGACGCCGCCCGGCTACATCGTCGCGCCCGGCGCAGACAACCGAGTAAGTCGCGTTTTCGCCTGTCCTGGTCTCCTGTCTCCGGTTGGCCCTCGACATGTGTTGTGGGACTTGTGTGTTTGTCTGGTGGGGTGATGTCGAGGTTGGTTCGGGTCGGTGTCGGCGTGCTCGCGTGGGTTGCGACACTGTCGGGAGCCGCTGGGGTCGCGTTGCACTTCAGTCGGTCTGGGTCGCGAGTGTTGGTCTTGGCGGCTTCGGGTGCGCCGTATCTGATGGGTGCCGCGCTCGTTGGGACTGTGGCGTTCATAGCCATGAGACGTTGGATCAGTGCGGGTGCGGCCGTCGTGGTGGTGGCCGCTGCGGTGTGGACTCAAGCTCCGCTGTACGTCCATCGCTCGGGTGGTGGCGAAGGGCCCGCGGTGATGGTGATGCAGGCCAATCTTCTGTTCGACGGAGCGGATCCTCGGGCGCTGGTCGACCAGGTGCGCGCGCGGAACATCGGTGTGCTGACCGTCAACGAACTCACTCCGGCGGAGGTTGAGGGTCTCGGCCGTGCGGGGCTCGACCAAGTGTTGCCCTACCGGTATCTCTCCCCGGGCAGAACCGCGGCCGGGACGGGAATCTGGAGCAGCTATCCGCTGTCGGAGACTGTCGAGTATGACGGGTTCGTGCTGAACCAGCTCTCGGCGACCGCAGACATTCCAGGCGCTGGACCGGTCACGGTGTACGCCTTCCATCCGGTACCACCGGTGTTCGGCACCCAGGTGTGGGCCGACGAGTTGTCCCGTCTGCACGAGATTCTCGAGCGGTCGCCATCGGATCGGCCGGTGATCGTCGGTGGTGACTTCAATGCGACCTACGATCATTGGCAGTACCGCGCCTGGTTGTCAGGACGTTTCGCCGATGCCGCCGTACAGGCCGGCGCCGGGCATCTGGTCACCTATCCCACCGACAAATGGTGGCCGCCCGTGGTCGGTATCGACCATATCCTCATCGCCGAGGGACGAACGGTCACGGTGGAGACAGCGGACCTACCGGGCTCAGACCACCGCGCCCTGGTAGCGCAGATCCGTCTGAACCATGGAAGGCAGTAGGAGCGGCCCCGTCGCGCTGGCAGAACGCTCGGGAATCGCCATTTAGGCTCGGACACAACCATTTCAGATTGGCCTGGACTCCGGCTCGGATGGCGTTCAGCGGTCGGCCGGGGTTCGATCGAAGATCCGGCGGAAGACGTCGTCAGCGTGGCTGGTGGGTTCCGGGGGTGCTGGTATGAAGGAGAAGGTCCGGGTGCCGTCCGAGCGGTGGCCGGCACGGAGGAAGAGATCGGCCGGGTGGGCGGATTGGTAACGGCGGTAGGCGAATTCGTAACCAGGTTCGCCCGCACATGAGAATTCGACCTCGGAGCCAACTCGGCCGTCGATCGAGGACATCCTGTGCCGCAACGGTGTTGACTGCGTGCCGCACACGGGTGAGGCCTACCGCGGTTCGGGTGGCTTGGCCTGGGTGCGCCAGGTTCGCGGGCTGCAGCCATGGCGTTTGGTGAACCAGCGGGTGAAGTTGCTGGGGGAGGAGAAGGCCAGCATTTCGGCTATCTGGGTCAGGGAGTGGCGGCGATTCGCGACCAGGTGCTGAGCCAGTTCGGCGCGGGTGGAATCCAGTAGGGTGGTGAAGGTTTCGCCTTCGGCGGCGAGGTGCCGGTGGATGGTGCGGCGGTCGACCCCGAGGCTGCGAGCGATCTGTTCGATCGAGCAGCGTCCGGTCGGCAGCAGGAGTTCGATCAGTTCCCGCACGCGGTCGATGGTGGTGGCGGGGGCGAGGTCGGCGGAGTCGAGGAACTGCTGGGTGTAGGTGCGCAGCAGCGGGTCCGACATGGCGTTGCGCGCATCGAGATCGGTTGTGTAGATGATGATTCCGTTGAATTCCTGACCGAATGTGACGCTCGGCCCGAGCATGCGGTGATGGGTGCTGCGGTCGGACGGCGCGGCGTGGGTGAATCGGGTCTCCACCGGCTGCCAGCCGCTGCCGAGGAATCCGCGCAGCAGGCCGTGCAGCACTCCGACGGCGAGTTCGATGGACTGGCGGGTTTCGCCGGGTTGTCCGATGTCGAGCCCGAGCCGGATGGTGGCGAGACCGTTGCGTTCGGTGAGGCGGGTGTGCAACGCCTCGTTGTACATGTGCGCGTGCCGGGACATGATCCGCAGCGCGCTGCGCACATCTGGTTCCTCGCGGATGACCAGGCTCAACGGGCCGAGGTTCGCGATGCGCCGCCGCTCGGCCAGGCGCAGCCCGAAGTCCTCGCACTGCGCGGTTGCGGCGGAGCGTTCGAGCAGCTCGGCGATGGTGGCGGCCGGCACCCAGCGGTCCTGCAGGGTCAGGCTCGCCGGGTCGAGTCCGGATTCGCGCACCAGGCGGACCGGATCGAGGCCGACGGATCGGCCCAGCTCCACGTAGTTGCTCAACGCGGCATAGCGGGCGAGCGGCTTCACCGGGCATCCTCCTGTGTCCCGAAGTGAATGGATTCCTGTCCCGAGAGGATAAGCAATCGAGTGTGATCCGGCTTACTCTATGTTCATCACAACGAGTTGACCAGCGGAAAGCCGGGACATCGCGGTCGGTGAGCGCACCCGGCCCGGATTCCGCGGCTGGTCTTTCGTTCTCGATAGCCCGGGCCTCCGAGCGTCCCCGCAGCCGCGGGCACGCGACGGGTCGGTGCCGGGTACCCCTGTCGGACCCAGAACGCCGATCGCCGCCCCGGCGCGGTCGCGTCCAAAAGGAGATGCACTGTGGCACAAGCTGTTCGCTTTCACGAAACCGGCGGACCCGATGTCTTGCGGTGGGAGACAGCCGAAGTCGGCGAGCCCGGACCGGGCGAGGTCCGGATTCGGCACGAAGCGGTCGGCTTGAACTTCGCCGACACCTACTTCCGCACCGGCCTCTACCCCGCGGCGCTGCCGGCCGGCATGGGCGTCGAGGCGGCGGGCGTGATCGAGGCGGTCGGTCCGGACATCACCGATTTCCGGGCAGGTGACCGCGTGACCTACACCGGCAGCCCCCTGGGCGCCTACAGCACCGAACGAGTGATGCCCGCCGAGCACCTGATCCGGCTGCCACAGGAGATCGCGTTCGAAACCGCCGCCTCCATGACCATGCGCGGACTCACCACCGCCTACCTGCTGCGACGCATTCACCCGCTACGCGCCGGGGACACCGTGCTGCTACACGCAGCCGCCGGCGGCGTCGGCTCGCTGTTCACACAGTGGGCGAAGTTGCTGGGCGTCACGGTGATCGGGACGGTGTCGAGCGAAGAGAAGGCCGCGATCGCCCGAGCGAACGGCTGCGATCACGTCGTGCTCTACACCCGCGAGAACGTCGCCGAACGAGTCCGGGAGATCACCGACGGCAAGGGCGTGCCCGTGGTCTACGACAGCATCGGAAAAACCACCTATCAGTCGTCTCTGGATTGCTTGGCGCGGCGCGGCCTGCTCGTCTGCTTCGGCACCGCGTCGGGCCCGGTCCCCCCGATCGACGCCATGCAGCTGGCAGTGAAGGGTTCACTGTTCGTGACACGCCCCGCACTCGCCGACTACATCGCCGACCCCACCGAACGAGCCGAACTCGCGGGTGAGCTCTTCTCCCACGTCGCCGCGGGCCGCATCCGCGTCGACATCAACCAGCGCTACATGCTGCCCGACGCGCAGCAGGCGCACCGCGACCTCGAGTCCGGTCGCAGCGTCGGCACCTCGGTCTTCGTGCTCTGACACTCAGGCCGCCCATTGCCGCGGCTCACACCCCCCTTGGAGGACTGTCATGACAACCCTTACCCCACCCGAGGATTCGACCCTGCGCTCGTCGATCGGCGTGACACCGCTGACCTGCACCATCGGCGCCGAGCTGTCCGACATCGAACTGGCCGCAGCGGCGCACGACGACGACCTTTTCGCCGAATTGCGCGCCCTGCTGCTCGAATACAAGGTGCTGTTCGTCCGCGATCAGGACATCAGTCGCGCCGACCACGTCGCGCTCGCTCGTCGCTTCGGCGAGCTGGAGGACCATCCGGTCGCCGGCAGCGACCCCGATCACCCGGGCCTGGTGCGCATCTACAAGGATCTGGACAGCGCGCCCGAACACTACGAGAACGCCTACCACTGCGATGCCACCTGGCGACAGCATCCGCCGATGGGTTCGGTGCTGCGCTGCGTGGAGGCGCCGCCCGTCGGTGGCGACACCATCTGGGTGAATATGGCCGAGGCGTATCGGCGTCTGCCCAACGAGGTCAAGATCCGCATCCAGGGCCTGCGCGCCCGGCACAGCATCGAGGCCAGCTTCGGCGCGGCCATGCCGCTGGAGCAGCGTCACGAACTGGCGCAACGCTTTCCGGACGCCGAGCACCCGGTGGTACGCACACACCCGGAGACCGGCGAGCAGATCCTGTTCGTCAACTCCTTCACCACACACCTGGTCAATTACCACACCCCCGAGAACGTGCGCTTCGGCTTCGATTACGCGCCGGGCGCGGCGGAGCTGCTGCACTACCTGATGCGGCAGGCCGCGGTCCCCGAGTTCCAGGTGCGCTGGCGGTGGACACCCAACAGCTTCGCCATCTGGGACAACCGCTGCACCCAGCATTACGCGGTCCAGGATTACTGGCCCGCGGTCCGAAAGATGGAGCGCGCCGGGATCATCGGCGACCTCCCGTACTGACATCCCTTCCAGTCCACTCACATTGGAGTAAACCCATGCATTTTCATGACGATGCGCTGTTCCCGGAGGTCCAGGAGAAGCTGGTCATCACCGTGGCCCCCTACGGCCCGGAGTGGGAGCCCGAGGATTTCAGCGAGGACCTGCCGCTGACCATGGACCAGCACGTCCAGCAGGCGGTCGACTGCTACGAGGCGGGCGCCACGGTCCTGCACATCCACGTGCGGGAACTCGACGGCAAGGGCTCCAAGCGGCTCTCGAAATTCAACGAGCTGCTGGGCCGGCTGCGGGAGGCGGTTCCGGACATGATCCTCCAGGTCGGCGGCTCCATCTCATTCGCGCCGGAAGGCGATGGCGCGGACGCCAAATGGCTCTCCGACGACGCACGCCACATGCTCGCGGCATTGGATCCCAAGCCGGATCAGGTCACGATCGCCATCAACACCAATCAGATGAACATCGTCGAGCTGATGACCGCCGACGACATCGCGGGCACCTCGTTCACCCGCCCGGAGGTGTACGAGGCCTACCGCGAGATGCACGTCCCGGCAGGACCGGGCTGGGTGGAGGAGCACCTGAAGCGATTGCAGGCGGCCGGAATTCAGCCGCACTTCCAGCTCGCGAACATCGCCCAGCTCGAGACCGTGGAACGGCTGATCCGCCGCGGCATCTACACCGGCCCGCTCATGGTGACCTGGGTCGGCATCGGCGGCGGCTTCGACGGACCCAACCCCTACAACATGATGGAGTTCATCCGCCGGGTCCCCGACGGCGCGGTGCTGACCTTGGAAACGCTCATGCGCAGTGTGCTGCCGGTCAACACCATGGCCATCGCGATGGGTCTGCACGCGCGCTGCGGTAACGAGGACACCCTCTGGGGGCGCAAGGGCCAGAAGATGACCTCGGTGCAACAGGTCCAGCAGCTGGTGCGCATCGCCGGTGAGCTGGGTCGCGAGGTCGCCACCGGCAAGGAGGCGCGCGAGATCTACAAGCTCGACGAGCGCTACGCCGATGCGGACGAGACGCTCGCCAAGCTCGGATTCGCGCCCAACCGCAAGCCGGGCCAGGTCGGCTTCACCCACCACGCCTGACCATCTCGCACCAGGCGGCATCTCGGGTCGCTGATGAGGCAGGGCCCGATTTCCGGGGCACGCGGCCGATGGTCGTGTGCCCCGGTTCCCTCTCTAGCTCCGGTATGCACCACCGTCTCGCACACCGGATACGTAGGAGCACCAATGGAGTTGCACACTACCGCCGCCGGGACGGACGGCCAGCCGGCCGCCGCCCCGGCCACGGCGGTCGCACGGACCCGCCGGGCGTATCCGTGGCTCATCTTCGCGCTGGCCTTCGGTCTGCTGCTGGCCGACTACATGTCACGCCAAGTCCTCAGCGCGGTCTTCCCATTCCTGAAAACCGCATGGGGACTCTCGGATTCACGGCTGGCCTCGCTCAGCAGCGTGGTCGCGCTGATGGTCGGTCTGCTGACCCTACCGCTCTCGCTGCTGGCCGACCGCTGGGGCCGGGTACGCAGCCTGGTCCTGATGGCGGTGCTGTGGAGCGCGGCCACCCTGCTGTGCGCGGTCGCCACCGATTATCAGCAGATGCTCGGCGCGCGCTTTCTCGTCGGTGTCGGTGAGGCGGCCTACGGCAGCGTCGGAATCGCCGTGGTACTCAGCGTGTTCGCGCCCCGCATGCATGCCGCGCTGAGCGGGGCGTTCATGGCGGGCGGATCGTTCGGCTCGGTGTTGGGCGTGGCGTTCGGCGGGGTGATCGCCGTGCACTTCGGATGGCGCTGGTCGTTCGCTCTCATGGCGGTCTTCGGACTGGTCCTGGCGGCGCTGTTCCGGGCGGCCGTCAGCGACGAGAAGCTCGCCCGGCATGCCGCCGACCCGGCACCGAGCCCGGAAAGTGGAGCGGGCCTGCAGGTTCCGGTCTCGACACTGTTCACGAATCCGGCGGTCCTGTGCGCGTATGTGGGCAGTGCCCTGCAGATCTTCACCGCAGCGGTGCTGCTGTCGTGGATGCCGAGCTTCTTCGGCCGCTACTACGACCTGGCCCCGGACCGGGCCGGCGCGGTTGCCTCGGTGTTCGTGCTGCTCGTCGGCGCTGGAATGGTCGGCTGCGGGATGATCACCGACCGGGTAAGCCGCACCGACATGTCCCGCAAATGGACCACGGCCATCGTGTTCTGCGCGATCGCCCTGGCCTGCCTCGCCATCGGTTTCGCCGTCGGCCGCGGACCGCTGCAGCTGCTGCTGATCGGCGTCGGGGCGTTCTTCTCCGGCGGTTCGTCGGGACCGGCCGCGGCCATGGTCGCCAACCTCACCCACCCCTCCGTCCAGGCTTCGGCCTTCGGCACCCTCACCCTGGCCAACAGTCTGCTCGGCCTGGCTCTGGGCCCGTTCGTCGTTGGCGTCCTCGCTGATCACCTCGGATTGGCGAACGCGCTGCGGCTCGCGCCGCTCACCTATCTGCTCGCCATCGCCGCACTAGTGCTGGGCAAGCGGGCCTATCCCGCCGGGCTGCGCAGACTCGCCGCGCTCGACTCCGGCGCATCACATCGACCTTCGAAAGGACTTGCCGCACCTCATGAATGAGACCACCACACCGACCGTTGTGATCGTGCCCGGGTTGCGCGACCACGTCCCCGACCACTGGCAGACCCGGCTCGCCGACCAGCTCGACCGGGTCTGCACGGTGCCGCCGCTGGAGCGGGACAAGCTCTCCTGCGCCGCCCGCGTCGCCGCCCTCGACGCGGTGCTCACCGACATCGACGGGCCCGTCGTGCTCGTCGCCCACAGCGCCGGCGTCATGATCACCGTGCGCTGGGCGCAGCAGTCCATCCGGCCCGTGCAGGGTGCGCTGCTGGCCACGCCCCCGGATTTCGAGACCCCGCTACCGGACGGGTATCCCTCACGCGAGGAACTGGACGCCAACGGGTGGACGCCGATTCCGTGGCGGCGCTTGCCGTTTCCCAGCATCGTCGCCGCCTCCACCACCGACCCGCTGGCCACCTACCGGCGAGTGTCCGCAATGGCGGAGGCCTGGGGGAGTCGCCTGGTCGATCTCGGCGATGTCGGCCACCTCAATCCCGCCTCGGGATACGGGGAGTGGCCGCGCGCGGCCGAGCTGCTGCGAGAACTCGTCGAGGAGACGACCCCGGCGGCGGCCGCACCGGAGGCCGCCCGATGACGAAGGTCGCCGCGTCGGCCGCGGCCGCCGTCGCCGACATCACCTCGGGCTCCTCGCTCGCGGTGGGTGGATTCGGCCTGTGCGGTATCCCCGACGCACTGATCGACGCGCTCGCCGCCCGTGAGGTCACCGATCTCGAGGTGATATCCAACAATTGCGGCACCGATGCGCACGGCCTCGGAATTCTGCTGGCGGACAAGCGCATCCGCCGCATCACCGCCTCCTATGTGGGCGAGAACGGCGAGTTCGCCCGCCAGTATCTGGCCGGCGAACTGGAGGTCGAGCTGACCCCACAGGGCACCCTCGCGGAGAAGCTGCGAGCAGGGGGCGCGGGCATTCCGGCGTTCTTCACGCCGGCGGGGGTCGGCAGTCCGGTCGCCGATGGCGGGCTGCCGTGGCGCTATGCCGCGGACGGATCGGTCGCGGTGGCCTCGCCCGCCAAGGAAGTACGCACCTTCGGCGGCGGCTGGGGTGAGCGGCGCTACGTGCTCGAAGAAGCGCTCACCGCCGACTTCGCGCTGGTGCACGCCCGCATCGGCGACACCGAGGGAAACCTGGTGTTCGAGAAGTCGGCCCGCAACTTCAACCCGCTGGCCGCCATGGCCGGACGCTGCTGCATCGCGCAGGTCGAGTATCTGGTTCCCGCGGGCGATCTCGATCCGGCGCGCATCCACCTGCCCGGCGTCTTCGTCGATCGGGTGGTGCACACCGGACCACAGCTCAAACACATCGAGAAACGAACCGTCGCCCAGGAGCAGTCGACATGACCACGGCCACCACGAATCTGGGCTGGTCCCGCACCGAAATGGCCGCCCGCGCCGCCCGCGAACTCCGCCCGGGCGAATACGTCAATCTCGGCATCGGACTGCCGACCCTGATCCCGAACCATCTGCCCGCCGGCGTCCGCGTCACCCTGCACTCCGAGAACGGAATCCTCGGCACCGGACCGTATCCGGCAGCGGCGGACGTCGACGCCGATCTGATCAACGCAGGCAAGGAGACCGTCACCACCCTGGCGGGAGCGTCGTTCTTCGACTCGGCCACCAGCTTCGGCATGATCCGCGGCGGGCACATCGACACCGCCGTCCTCGGCGGTATGCAGGTCTCGGCCGCCGGCGATCTGGCGAACTGGATGGTCCCCGGCCACATGGTCAAAGGGATGGGCGGGGCAATGGATCTGGTGCACGGCGCCGGTCGCGTCCTGGTGCTCATGGAACACACCGACAAGACCGGAGCGCCGAAGATCGTGTCCCACTGCACGCTTCCGCTGACCGGCGAACGGGTTGTGCACCGCATCATCACCAACCTCGCCGTCATCGATGTCACTCCGGCCGGGCTGACGCTGCGCGAATGCGCCCCCGGCCTCACCGCGGCGCAAGTACGTGCCGCCACCGCCGCACCCCTGACCGTCGCGTTCTGACCGGCCGGCGCCCGGGTCGAAAATACGTCGCGGTCCACACCGCCACGGCGACAACGGCTCTCGCCAACTAAACAGCCTCCGGCGCCTGACCGCCGGATGCGGGGGCGCGATGCCCCCGCTCATCACGGGCGAGGACCGCAGGGTCGCGCCCGATTCCATCAATGATGATGAGGTACCCATGAAAATGAGGAAATCCGCGGTGGTCGCCGCGTTCGCCGCGACCGCGGTGGTCATTCCCGCCGCAACAGCCTATGCGGAACCGACCGCAGGCGGCGAATCCGCGCCGGTGGCATACGAAGTCACCCGGCAGGGCGACTCCGCTGTTCTCACCGTCAGTGGCGGCACCCTGCGCCGTCTCGACGAGCAACTGGTGCTCTTCGACCGGCACGACCGACCCGTCGCCGCGCTCCCATTGACCTACCGCATCGACGACACCGCCTACCCCGTCACCGCCCGACTCGACGGCTCGACCGCGACCCTCACACCGTCGAAGGCCAACCCGCAGCAGATCACTCGGGTAGACGCCCGCGACGTCGTGACCGTCGACCAAGCAGCAACCCAAGTGGCCGAATCCTTTACGCCACGTGACGCACAAGCCCTGGGTGCGTTCGCGCAACGCGTCGCGATCGGTGCGGCCGTCAGCGCCGTGCTCGGTGCCGTCCTCGGTGCTGGTGTCGGCTGTCTGGTCGGCGGTGCCGCGGGCGCCGTGATCTCCAGCCCGGTCATCGCCTTGCTGGTGCCCTTCGTCGGCGCCACCGTCGCCGGATGCGTGCTCGGCATGGCAACCCTCGGCGCGGTCGGTTCCATGGCCGGCATCGTCCTCGCCGGCGGACCCATCACCCTCTTCTCGGCCATCCAGTACTTCTCCACCATCCTCACCCCCTGCGCACCCGAACTCCCGTACTGCAAGGATCCGGCGCAGCCTGCGCCACAGGCGAAGTAGCCGATAGTGCTATCCGTTCGCGCCGGAACTGCGGGCATCCAGTTCGGCGCGGGCGGTAGCGAACCACGCCTGGGTGCCGACCAAGCCGGCTTCGATGTCTTTCCGTGCGCCCTTGAAGCCGTACAGGTCTCCCGCGAATCGGGTCAGCACCGACCCCTCGTGCTCGTCGAGTTCCTCCAGCAGGTCGCCTTCCTCCAGCAGGTAGGCGACACCGGCAACCTCGCCGCTCGTCCACACGGACCGGTAGTCGTCCCACCCGTTCCGCCTGACCGCAAGCGCCCGTTCGACAAGGTCTGCTCGCAGCGCATCTCGTTCGGCATCCGTCGGCTGCCGAGTCTCGAGATGGTCCCAGTTGATCCGTTCTGCGTCGGACACGTCAAATCCCGTCCTTCCGGGTCGGTTGTGGGCGGTACTGCGCAAATGTATGCCGCAGTCGTGATCTTGTCGCTGCTCCGGTGACGAGTCGCCGCATCTCGTGAGTTCTCAGTCGATCTCGCGGACAGCGAGCGTCTGACCTGCGGTCCGCCAGCCACGGTGAGGCAACTCCGGTGGACGTTTCTCAGGCTGGGTGGCGGTTTCCGCGGCGTCGGCGTTGAAAGCTGCCTCGAGAGTTGACGAGAACCTATGGCCTCGTTGCGGTCAGGACTTCCAGCTTCACTGGCTCGAACCGCCTTGCTCCCAGATCACATTGGTCACTCCCGCAGCCCGAGCGCATCGAGCCGCCTCGACCAACGTCTCGGTTTCGGGGTCCATGCCGACCGCTTCGGCGACGTGGGCTGCCAACGGTATGGCCAACTGCCCTGTGCCGCAGCCCAGATCGAGGAGCCTTCCAGTGCCGTCGAGGTGAAATCGCTCAACGAGGTCGTCGAAATTCTCAGCCGGCTTCCGGCTCCGAGTGCGACAGCAGGAGCGCGAGCGTGTTCGTGAGCCATCGCTCGTACGCCGCAGGCGTCCAGCCGGCATCGGTGACCAAGCTGTGATAGACGTCGTCCGTCATCAGTGCAACTGCGACGTCCGTGGCGTTGACGTCGAGGTTTTTGCCGGCATCGCGAATCTGCCCGATGACTGCGTCGATTTCGATGCGGTTGCGTCGCATAGCTTCGGCCCTGGCGTTAGCGATGTCGGCATCGATGCTGGCGCCGGAGTGGAGCAGGGTGAGGATGTCGCCGCACCGCTCGCGGACTTGTCGGCTCCCTCTCGCCAGTATCTGGATCAACTCCATGGGATCGTCGAGGTGTTCGGACTCGGCCCGCAGGTCGATCAACCCCGCTTCTTCCTCGAGCAGGTCGATGAGTCCCCGCAACACTCCGGCCTTGGATCCGAAGTGCGAGTAGATCGTCTGGGGTGCGACCCCGGCCTCGCGGGCGATGCTCCGAATCGACGTACCCGTGTATCCGCTCTCGGCGAAGAGCCGGCGTGCGGTGGTCAGGATGATCCGCAGCGTCAGTTGCTCACGTCGATCACGCAAGCGGATCACGCTGGATTGCTCCGCCGACATCTACTCCTCCTGTCAACAACCTCACCTGCTCAGTCAGCGTATCGAGCCCCTCGTTGTCGACTTGCTCGTACTACACCGACTGTACGCGATCATTGGACTATCTACTAGATCACTGTTCCATTTAGCTGTCATCTGTTCTAGGGTGGTGGTCGTCATGATGGCCGACCGGCCGACAGGATCGGGCAGGGTGCCCAAGGGTCGCCGGCACCGAACACTCCGACAAGGACCTCGATGAAACAGCTCTACTACGCGGCGACCCTCTATACCGTGCTCGGACTGGTGTCCGGGTTGTTCTATCGCGATTTCACCAAGGCCCACAATTTCACCGGGAAGACCGAACTTGCGATCACGCATACACACCTCCTGTCGCTCGGCACGCTGTTTTTCCTAATTGTCTTGGCTCTGGACAAGCAATTGGCACTTTCCTCACAGCGGCTCTACGGCTGGTTCTTCTGGACGTACAACGCAGGTGTCCTCTGGTCGGTGGCCTGCATGACGATGATCGGCATTCGGACCGTGCTGGGCCACTCCGAGAGCGAGTTGCCAGCCCATCTGGCCGGTGGTGGACACATCCTCCTGACCGTTGGTTTCGCGCTGTTCTTCGTCTGCCTGTATCGGCCGGTGACGGCCCGTCAGGAAGAACCCGCCCAGGTATGACGGATGGGCATATCAGGATTTACGAATGAAGGTAGAAACGAAAGGCTGAAACAATGATCCAATTCAAGGCGCTGGATCCCGCGGTCCCGCTCCCCGTGCAGTTGCAGGAAAACACCGGTCCGATCACCGTCATCAACACCTTTGTCGTCCCGGCCGAGTTGGCTGATGACTTCTTGAAGATCTGGGCCGAGGACGCTTCCTTCATGAAGTCACAGCCAGGCTTCATCTCCACTCAAATGAACCGCGGAATCGGCGGCAGCCGGCTGTTTGCCAATATTGCAGTGTGGGAATCCTCCGCAGCACTGTTGGCGGCTTTCTCCAACCCAGAGTTCCAGCAGGGGGCAGCGAAGTATCCCGACGGGATCGTCACCTACCCAACTGCATTCCAGAAGATCGCCGTCGAGGGGATCTGTGGCGCCTGACAATCGCGCCTGACACTGCTGGGGCGAGCCGGAAGACCGGTCCGCCCCAGCAGTGTTGGCGTCGCCCATCGCCTTACGGGACTCGGCGCTCTTCACCGGCGGCCGTCACGTACACCGCATCGAACTCGCGAGCGTCTTCGGTCAACTCGTCGTCGCCGTCCCGCACGCAGCAATCCTCGCCATATCGGGTAACCAATAGTCGATGAGTTCCTGAGCCGTCCGGCTGTGTCCTCCTCTCCGTTTCGTGCCTGGACCAAGCTTGTTTGGCGTTTCCCTGCACTTGATCACCCGGGTGAAGTAGCCCCTGCGCAGCCGATCACTCTGCGGCCATACCGAAAGTTCTTCACGGAGAGTGAAATCAAGCAGGCGTGGGTCGGCCGCTAGAGGAGAAGCTAGACCGTGACGACGATCTTCTTCCCGGCGTGGAGCCCCGACTCGAGGTGGCGGTGTGCCTCGACGACTTCGTCGAGGGCGAACACCTTGTCGATGGCGGGCCACAGTGCGCCGAGGCGTACCCCGGCGTTCAAGAAGGCCGCCATGCGCTTCACCACCACGGCGTCGAGGGTGTGCTCGAAGCTCCGGTAGCCGAAGATCGTGAGCGGCGTGCTTGTCGGGAAGGGTGTGGGCCGAGGGTCCAGGAAGCCCGCGGCGACCAGTGTTCCGCCGGGGCGGGCCGCCTTCAGCAGATCCTGCTGGCCGGGGCCCATGACTACGTCGAGGACAATGTCGGCGCCGGTCCCGCCGGTCTGGTGGCGGACAGCTTCGACCACGTCCATGTGGTCGGTGGCGATGACGGCGGCGGCGCCGGCGGCGATCAACTCGTCCTTCTTCGCGGTGTGCCGGGTGATAGCGATAGGCACGGCGCCGATCTGATTGGCGATCTGCGTTGCCGCCCGGCCGACACCGCCGGACGCGGCAGTGATGAGGACGTGGTCGCCGGCACGCATCCCAGCCTTCTCGACGAGCGCGCCGTAGGCGGTGGAGTACGCGACCCATATCGCCGCCGCTTCCGTAATTCCGAGCCCGGCAGGCCGAGCGACGACCCGGCTCGCGGGGATCGTGGTGTATTCGGCGTAGCTACCCTTGACACTCGCGTCCGGAATGGCCGTGAGGATGACCGGATCGCCGATCTCCAGCCCAGTGACCTTGGGTCCCACCGCGTCGATGCGGCCGGTTCCCTCGACGCCGAGGCGAGCGTGCGGCAAGGGGACTATTGCGGGCGAGGTACCCGAACGCATCATCTGGTCGAGCGGGTTGACGGCGAACGCTTCGATCCTGACCCGCACTTCGCCGGCTGCGGGCTCGACGACCGGCTCCTCGATGACGTGCATGACATCCGGCCCGCCGAACTCGTCGAACACGACGACTCGTGGCATGGTGATTCCTCCGCATCTGGTGTTGGATTCGTTACTCGCGGAAGACGTTACGGAGCCTTCGGTTACCTCCTGGTACCTTCGACTTTCATGCAGAACACGGCTGGACCGGTCTTCCTCGCCGACTGCCCCACACGACTGGCGGTCGAAATCATCTCTGACAAATGGGCCGTGCTCGTGCTCTTCGGACTCAGCCATCAGCCTCGCCGGCACGGTGATCTGGTCGACCTTATCGGCGGCATCTCGCGCAAGGTCCTCACCCAGACACTGCGCCGACTCCAGCAGTACGGTCTGGTCGAACGCCATGCCGAAGCGCCACGGCGGGTCGAGTACAGCCTCACCGACCTCGGCCAGACCCTCGTCGAGCCCATCGAGGTCCTGACGAACTGGGCGAGGGACTACGGCGGGGCCATCGCCGACTTCCAGGAGGCGGCGCAAGCCGCTACTTCTACTCATCGTCGCCCAGTGAGTTGATCTCGACGACAGGCGAACTCGCCAACGCGGCGGTGACCTTCGATTTGCGCCGCTGCTCTTCGGCCTGCGGCTCGTCGAGGTGGTCAACATCATGAAACGCTGTTTCAACCGGCTCGAACAATGGCATGCGCTGGCCACCCGCTACGCCAAACGCGCCGTTTGACACCAGCCACTGGACTCCGGCCGCGAACCCACCGCGATTCCGGATGCTGCCGCTGAAAAGGCGGTGAGTTCCCACTGATATCGCTTCAGTCCAGCTGAACTCACCGGAGAGTCGTTGGTAAGGATCGTGTTACCTGCTGCAAAGCGTCTGTGGCGGTAGTGGTCTCGGTGTAGCTTGCGCGTCTGTGGCGCGTGAGCTGGACCAAGACGAGCTGATCGACCATTGGACGCTTGTCGGGGACGAGCCTGAGCTGATCGGCGCAAAACGCGGCGCGACTCGGCTGGGGTTCGCGATTCTGCTGCGGTTCTACACCGAGCGCGGCCGGTTCCCGCGTGGGCGGGCCGAGATCCCGCACGAGGCAATCGATTACATGGCCCGTCAGGTAGGTGTAGAGCGGACCGAGATCGCGTTCTACGACTGGTCGGGCCGCACGATCGAGTATCACCGCGCGCAGATCCGCAAGGCCCTCGGGTTCCGGGAATGCACCGTCGCCGACGCCGGCGAGCTCACCTGGTGGCTGGTCGATCACGTGACCCAGATCGAGCGTGGCGGCGAACGAGTCCGCGAGCATCTGCTCGCCGAGCGTCGCCGCCGGAAGCTGGAGCCGCCCACCGCCGGCCGGATCGACCGTATCGTCCGTTCGGCGTTGAGCCGGGGTGAGGATGTCCTGTTCGATCGGGTGTTGTCCAGGTTGCCGACCGCGGTCGTGGCGAAGCTGGTTGCGCTGGTAGCACCGGGCGGGGAGGAGGCCGGGGGGTTGGAGGACGGTACCGCAGTGCTGGCGTCGATCCGGTCGGATCCGGGCAATGTCAGCCTGAACACGATGCTGACCGAGATCGCCAAGCTGGAAGCGGTCCGGGGCATCGGGGTACCGGCCGAGGTGTTCGCCGATATCGCGCCGAAGATCGTGACCGGTTGGCGCGGTCGGGCGGCGGTGGAATCGCCCTCGCACCTGCGCGACCACCCGCTGCGTGTGCAGCTGACGGTCGCGCCGGTCTTCTTGTCGACGTATATCCGAGGGCCGGCCCGGTATCCCATCCTCGGCGAGGGCGGCCAGCTGGCGGTCGAGGCTCTGCTTGGTCGAGCTGACTCGCGCATAGCCGAGATCCCTACCAGCACCCCGTCATCCCGTGACTGCGCGGAAGGCGATGGCCACTGCCGAGAGGATCAGGAGGACGGTCGCGCTTGGCGCGCCTTTCACGTCGTTCTTGCGGAGATGTGCGCCGACGGCGCCGATGAAGTAGAGCACCAGGCCGACGGCGGCGGCAATGCCGATCGGCTTGTACCACAGGCCGCCGATCAGACCCGCCGCGCCGGCGATCTCGCACGCGGAAAGGAACGGGAACCAACTCAGCGGGACGCCGAGATGGCCATGCAGCCCTTCGACCATGTCCTTGGTCCGGGCGAGCTTCGTTGCGGCCGAGGCGAGAACCATGGCGGCGAGTAGGACCGCGATTACGGCGTACGTGATGAACATGGCTGGCTCCCCTAGGGTGTCGAGTACGGAATCGGGCCGGGCGTAGCGACGGCTCAGCAATACGACGGTGCAGCACTCCGGAATGTGAGGTCTGCTCGGTGCTGTCGCCGCGAAACGACTCCGGAATCTATCTGCGGTAGCACGCTTTATTGATAGCCAAACCGCTTTAGAGTGCCTTTTCGCGGACCAGTCTGGTGATTGCAATTTCATCGGATGCAAGACAGCATGCCTCGACGACGTCGATTTACACGTGCGTGTCCTCGGACTACCGCACCCGCACGCTCCGGCGAGTCTGGATACGACCGTAGCAGCCGTGCTGAAACAGCCCGGGACGAAACGATGAAACGCCAAGGGGGAGTTGGTTGGAACCCAAACGATCAGTGCGAAGGACTTCGCGGATCTACGACTGGCACGACCCGTTCGGCAAACTGTTCCTGCAAACCTTGGCCATGGTCGCCGAGTTCGAGGCCAACCCGTGGCCGGCCTGCTCCTGGAGAAATCTGGCATCGAAACCATCCTCGACCTGATGGTCGATATGGCAGTCCACGCCTCCACGCAACCACACGAATCATCCGACGTAGCAAGGCATTTCGGTCATTAGCACCACTAACGCCAGTTTTCCTTCAACTGGCAGCAGACGATCGGCACCGCACTTGGCGCAACAGGCTCGCGTCGTCATCGGGGTCGTGATAGCGGCGGTGGATCGTTTTCCGCGCTGCGAGAGGCAGTTTCGGCTGTTTGCCCTTGAGCCGGCCTTTCCCGCGGGCCTTGGCCATGCCCTCGCGGGTGCGCAAGTGGTTCAGTGGCCGACCTCGCCGAGGAATACAGCGTCGGTCGCTCCACCATCCACCGAATCGTCAGTGGCCCCGCCCCACGCGCCTAGAACTTCTTGCGGCTGGTGACACGTTCCTTACCAGCACCCCATATCGGATGAGAACTCGCGAGTCTTTCGCCAGTTTGGTTGAGAATCCGCCACTTTAGGGAGATCTGACAGCCACATCTCGTGAGAAGTGGTACGGCCGTACATGCCTGCCCAGTTTTCGAGAGGTTTCGTTGTACTTACGTAGCGCTCTGGCCAACCAAACGAAAACGAAACGGAATCAAGCGGTTTCAGGGGGAGTGTGGGTTTCTGACCGCCGATAACGTTCACTTATCGGGGGTCAGAACGCCGGAGTTCGACTTGGGGCGCTTGAGGTTTCGTTTCGTGTTGTTCCGTTGGATTTGACGAAACCAACGCTACGATTTCCGTTGTGTCGAGCATCTGCAACTACCCCGGCTGCACCAAACCGATTACGCGTGGCGGAGGGCCGGGGCGTCCGTCTGAATACTGTGATCACCCGGAGCACACCCGCTGGCGGGCCTGGCGAGAGCGGCAACGGCAGCAACAGGCCGAGGGGGAGACACCCCCGGCAAATGTCACTGTGACGCAACGGGGGCCGGTGACCGTGGCTCGGCTGCGGGCCGATGAGCTGCTCGGACAGTTTCGTGCGATCGCCGAACAGCTTGGGACGACGCTCAATACCGCCGTGGCGGAGTTGTCCACGCTGGCCGATCCGGCCGTCGCTGAAGCTCAGGTCCAGGCCGTGCAGGCGGATGCGGCACGGCGAATCGCGGAGGCGGAGATGGCCACTGTGGCGGCCGAGCAGGCGCGGCGGGAGGCCGCAGAAGCGCGGGCGGCAGCCGAATCGGCGGCCGAGGACGCGGCGCTGGCCGCGGAGGAAGCCGAGGGCCGGATCGCGGAGGCACTCATCGCGCGCGACGACGCGTTGCAGGAAGTCGAGCGGGTCACGAAGCAGGCGGCGGACGATGTGTTCGCGGCGCGGGCGGAGGCCGAGGCCGAGATCCGCACCATCCGGCGGGAATCCGCCGAGGACATCGAGCGGGCGCGCCAGCAGGCCGGCGAGGACATCGAGCTGGCCCGCTCGAAGGCGGCCGCCGAGATCGAGCAGGTGCGCCGGGACGCCACCCAGCGGATCACCGCGGCGGGCGCGGAACGCGATCTGGCCGTGCAGCGTGCCGCCGATGCCGAGCGCACCATTGAACGGGCCGAAGCCGCTGTGGCCGAACGCAATCAGGTGGTCGCCGACACCCGGGACGAACTGAAGGGGGCCCGCGCCGAGCTCGACCGGGCGCGGACGGAACTCACCGAGGTGCGCCGGCAGGCCGCCGCCGACCTGGCCGCGGTGCGTACGGAATCGGCGGCCGCCGTCGACAAGACGCGGCAGGAGGCCGCCGAACGGCTCGCCGCCCTGGACGATGCTCGCACCCAGACCCTGGCCCGTGCCGAACGCGCCGAAAAGCAGCTGGATGCCCTGCTCGCGCAGCGTGATCCGGCCTCGGCGGCGAAGCCGTGAGGGTAGAGTCGGCACTCAATCGATAAATCGCAGGTACCTGATCGATAAGTGGCCCACGGAAATAGGGGCACCGAGCACGATGGCGTCCGGTTCCTGGAGCCCTTAGGGTCGAGCGGGGGTATTGATGCCCCTGGATTCAAGGTTGCCGATTCGGTTCCGGATCGGCGAAAGATGCTCGTGCAGCGGATGAGTCGGGGCTGGGGCTGCACCCTCAGGAGGAATCGATGTCCGCTCTGGCGGAACGGCGTGGTCGGTCGCGCCTGCAAACGGCCACGCGTATCGCGGTGCTGATGATGACACCGGCGGTCGCGGTGGTGGCGGGTTGCTCGAGCGACTCGGGAAAATCGACCGCGATCGCGACGACGGTCAAGCCGTCGGCCAGTGCGACGAGCACGGTGGCGGTCTCGACTACTTCCGGTGCGCCCGTGGCGAGTCCGGGTGCGGGCCAGCCGGTCGGGGGAAGTCCCGTGGCGGGCTCGCCGGGCGGCGTGGCGCCGCAGCAGCAGCCCCCGGGCGAGTCGCCCGATACCCCGCCGGTGTCCGACTCGACTCCCGGCGGAGTTCCCGCGCCCGACGGTTACGTCAAGTGCACCGACAAGATCAACTATGTCGGTGACCCGCGCAGCAATGCCGAGATCAACCGTCTCGGTGAGATACTCGGCCATTGCCCCGATCCGGTTTCGGCGTCCATAATCCCGACGCCGACCACCACGGTCGCCCCGACCACCACCACGGATCCGGGAACCGCCGCACCGGTCACCACCACGACGACCGCGCCCCAAACCACCACTCCCGCACCGACAACCACCGCCGCGGCGCCCACGACCGTGGCCGCCGCGGGCGCTACACAATAGGCACGATCCGCCGTTCGGGGCGGCTGGCGGTGTTCGCGTGGATGGCGCGGGATTTCCCTGGTGGATAGCGGTATCGTCGGTGAGGAAAGAGGGGTGTGACACTTGAACATCAACGCCATGCGAGCGCGGCAGTCCCGGCCGAGCGTGGCACGCGTATACAGCTACGTACTCGGCGGGCGCGACAATTACGGTATCGACAAGGATGTCGGTGACTACTTCATCGAGGACCTACCCGGATCCGAGCGGTTGGCCATCACGAATCGGGACGCTGTGCTGCGGGCCGTGAAGGCCATGGCGGCGGCCGGAATTCGCCAGATCATCGATATGGGTTGCGGCCTGCCGGCCAGCGTCAATGTGCACGAGGTGGTGCGGCAGGTGTATCCGGACGCCCGCGTCGTGTATGTGGACGACGACCCGTTCGTGGCTTCCCACGGGCGGGCGCTGCTCGCCGTGGATGACGGAATCGTGGTGCTGGAAGCGGATATTCGTGATCCGGACAGCATTCAGAAGCATGCCGACGTACAGCGTGTGATCAACTTCGACGAGCCGGTGGGCATCTTGTTCGGGATCACCCTCAGCTTCGTCAATGACGAGGAGGATCCGGCCGGCGTGGTTCGGTACTGGTCGGATCGCTTTCCTTCCGGTAGCCGGTTCTATATCTCACACTTCCGTTCCGGCGCCACCCGCGAGGCCGTGGCGACCGCGAACAAGATCGTGGAAGCGTTCGGTCGCGGTCGTTTCCGCACCGAACCGGAGATCGAGTTCCTCTTCGGTGCACTCACGCTGGAAGAGGACGGCCTGTGCCCATGCGCCCAGTGGCGTCCCGATCCCTCGGAGTCCGACGCCGGCAATCCGGAACTGACAGTCTGGGAACAGCTGGTGGTCGGAGGCATGGCCCGCAAACCGTAACCCTGTCAGGCACATGCGGTGTTGCCGGCCGAATCCCGGTCGGCAACACCGCATGTGCGTGTCAGCGCGGAGTGCGCCACATCGGCCACAACGGTGGACCGCCGCGGGTCACATCGAGGGTGCCGGTGACGTCGAAGCCGAAGCGTTCGTAGTACGGGACATTCTGGGGTTTGCTGGATTCCAGGTAGGCGGGGATGCCCTCGGCGTCGCATCGCTCGAGGCGGGACTGCATCAGCGCCTGGCCGTACCCCTGACCGCGGACGCTGGGCAGCGCGCCGATGACGGCGAGATACCAGTGCGGTTCGCGAGGATGGGCAGCCGCCATGCGGTCGGCCAGCCTGGCGGCCACGAACAAGCGGTGCCGGAAGGCGTAGGCGAGACCCGGAAGCTGGGGCGGCATCGCGGTGTCGGCGACGTGCCAGTGGCCGGGCGGTGCCCAGAATGCCGCGCCGACTACGGAATTCGCGTCATTGCAGGCCACCTCGACGCCGCCCAGGGGAACGAAGTGGTGGCGGGCCTGGGCGGCGAAGAGGGCGGCGGTGCGGCGGGCCCGGGTGGCGTCGTCCCGGATCAGCCACGTGATGAGTGGATCATCGGAGAACGCGATGCCGAGCACGCGCGCCAATTCGGGAATATCGGACATTTGCGCCGGGCGCACGGTGATCCCCATGCGTTCACGGTAGCTGTTCGGCGGCCTCCGTATGAGGTGCGACGAGCTGCTGTGCCGCATCGTGATCATGGGTGGGGATAACCGGCAGGAGCCGTTGCGCCAGGTGCAGCCGGTGCAGAGTTTTGAAGGTCAGGTCGCGATTCTCGTCGACGAAAATGCCTGGGAAGCCGGACTTCTGGCGCACCTTCTCGATCTGCAACGCATGCCAGGCGGCATCGCCCGCCAGCAGGATCCATCCGCGCGCGGTGTGCGCGAGCAGGCCCACGCTGCCGGGCGTGTGGCCCGCGAGATCCACCAGGACCACGCTGCCGTCGCCGAACAGGTCACGGCTGCGGGTGAAGGTGAGCACCGGCGGGCCGTCGAGGTCGTACTCGATCGTGGGGCGGTCCACCAGTGCATCGCGCACACCGCCGACCGGCGCGACCGGCCCGGTCATCACCCAGTCCCGCTCTGTGCTGTGGAGGTGAACCGGCAGCCCCGGGAAGTCGAGAAGTCCGCAGACGTGGTCCCAATGCGCGTGCGTGGGCAGGGCGAAATCGAGCGCGGGCAGGGTGGGCTCGGACTGCAGGCCGGTGATGGTCGGGATGGTCTCGACGGGCGGGCGCACAACGGGACGAATGGCCGCGGGCAGCTGCGCGATGGCGCGGTGCTCCGCGTCGATGCAATAGCTCGGATCGACGATGAAGGTGGCGTCGGGGTGCTGGACGACGAAGGAGGTCAGCGAGCTGGCGATACGTCGCGGTGTGAACACCCCCTCCACGATCGCCGCGGTCGGCGCCGAGCGTGGAAACTGCGGCAGCGGCGTGACCGTGACGGTGCGCTCGGTCGCCGGCAGCCCGGCGTCGGTGATGGACCGCAGGAACCGCTGGTCGATGGGCCGCGGCCGGACCGCGCCGTGAATGGAACTCACTGCCGCGGTGCAGCATTGGATGATGGTGGACTTGCGCACTGGATCGGACATGCTGGAACGCTAATACTTAAGGTCGACATGAAGTAAAGGGGTAAATCGTGGCCATAGCCCAGGACATGAGAATCGGTGACGCCGCCGCCGCGCTCGGTGTGGAGACGCACGTGCTGCGGCACTGGGAGTCGGTCGGCCTGCTCGCGCCGCCGCGCAGCCCGTCGGGTCACCGCAGCTACAACGAGCACATCCTCGACTACGCCCGCATGATCCAGACTTTGCAGCGAACCGGACTGTCACTGGACCAGATCCGGCAGCTCGGAGTGAGCGGGTATGACGGCCGGCGGGACATGATCGCCGACCGCCGCGCCGAGGTGCGCGAGCGCATCGAACTGCTGGAGGCGACGGACCGGTTCCTCGAGCACCTGCTCGAATGCACCCATCCGATCATCAGCGAATGCCCCGAGTGCTCGGGATTCGTGGCGCGGGCGCACGCGCGGCGAGCCGCGGAGTTCCCGGACCGCCCCTAGCCTGGGTGGTGCAGTAAGCGCTCACACTCGCGCGGCGTGAACCGATACAGGGTGTGGAGACGCCGGGGGCCGCCCGCCAATGTTCCCGGACCGGGAGGAGTTGGGAAATGCGCTATCGCACAAGGATTCTCGCCGCGCTGGGGGTCTTCGCACTCGGCCTGGCCGCCTGTTCGTCGAGTGCGTCCACCACAACACCACCGGCGACATCACCGGCAGTCACTGGCGGCGCCACGGTCGTGGGCGGGAGCACCGCGGCTCCGGCCGCTCCGCCGAGTTCTCAACAGGCAAAGACCACGGCCCCGGCGCGGCAGGCGGCCTGCGGCGCAGGCCAGGTCGACGTGACCGCCGACGTCATGTCCCCGGCCACCGGGCACCGGGGCGTGAAACTCACTTTCAGCCTCGCCGCCGGCGCGGCCCCCTGCACGCTGACCGGCTATCCGGGTGTCGACACCGGCGCGGGCGGCCCACTGCTGCACGCCGATCGGACCCCGCGCGGATACATGGGCGGCCTGCCGCAGGGCAGCGACGAACCGCCCACCGCGACACTGGAATCCAATCGTCCGGGCACCGCGGTCGTCGAGGGCATCGCCGTCGACGCCTCCGGCAATCATTGCCCGCTGTACACGAATCTGCAGGTCACGCCACCGAACTCGACCGATACCCGCACTGTCGCAGTGACGATCGACAGCTGTGCCCTGCACGTGCACCCGGTCACCGGGTAAGGTCCGGTAGCTACACCCGGACCGTGTTGTCGGTGGTGACCACCACGCGCGCGCCGTGTGCCGGAACGTGGGTGATATTGCGCATCCGCGATGGTTCGCTGCCCGCCCCGTCGGGCAGTGAAAGCCGGTAGCGGGTCAGGATTTCCCGCAGCACCGCCGTGCCCTCCATGAGCGAGAACCCCGCGCCGATGCAGCGCCGCACTCCGCCGCCGAACGGCAGCCAGGTGTTGGCGGCGACCGAGCCGTCCAGGAATCGTTCGGGCCGGAAGGTCAGGGCGTCCGGGAAGGCTTCCGTGCGCCGATGCGCCAGCAGGATCGAGGTCGCGACCACGGTTCCCTTCGGCAGTTCGTATCCACCGAGTGTCATGTCGCGGGTGAGTCGCCGTCCGGTCCCGCCGATGACGGTGTGCAGGCGCATGGCCTCCTTCAGGACCGCCTCGAGGTACTTCTCGTCCCCGTCGTGCGCCGCCCGCCGCGCCAGGTCCTGGACGTCCGGGTTGGCGGCCAGCTCGTGGCAGGTCCAGGACAGCGCCGACGCGGTGGTCTCGTGCCCGGCCAGCAGCAGTGTCACCAGCTGGTCGCGCAGTTCCTCGTCGGACAGCGGTGCGTCGGTGGAGTTCTCGCCGGAGCCGACCGCCAGCAGCCGCGACAGCACATCGGTGCGCGCCTCCAGGTCCGGGTGCGCGCGCCGCTCCGTGATCTCGCTGTAGAGCAGCTCGTCGATGGCGTTCTGGTTGTCGCGGAAGCGTTTCCACGGCCCGCGGCGTTCCAGGAACGGATACTTCCAGCCGAAGAAGATGATCGGATCGATATTGACGATCCGGCGCAGCCGCGGCGCCAGCTGGGCGCGGCGGCGTTCGTCGGTCATGCCGAACACCACCTGCATGATGACATCGAGTGTCAGATCGTTCATCGCGTCGAGCGTGAGCACCGTCGACCCCGACACCCACCGGTCGACATGTGCCGCGGCGATGGTGTCGACCAGCCCGCGATATCCGCGCAGCGACGAGCCGACGAACGCCGGCATCAGCAGCCGCCGCGCCCGCGCGTGCTCGTCCTCATCGGTGAGCAGTAGCGAATGGTGGCCCATGATGTGCACCAGCAGTCGATTGCCCTCGCCGGCATGCAGATCCGCGGGGTCGGCGGCGAAGATCTCGCGGATGTGCTCCGGCCGCGAGAACACCACCAGGTTCTCGGCATAGGGCGCGACCAGATGGAGCGTGAAGACGTCGCCGTAGCGGCGTGCCGACCGGCGCACCAGGGTCCCGCGCCATTTGCCGTAGAGGGCGGTCTGCACCGCGCGTGGCAGTGGCGGTCCCGGTGGAAAAGCGGTGCCCACGATGCCTGATCCCTTCACCCGGCCGCCTCGCTGCGGCTGAAACGCTTGTCCAACAGCGTAGAACGCGGGCGAACCGAGGGGAATCCGCTGACGGTATAGGACAGCATCTGACCTAGTCGGTTCCTACCGTGGACGCATGACGATTTTCGAGCCCTTCCGAATCGACATCCCGGCCACCGACATCGAGGATCTGCGGACCCGCCTGGCCCGCACCCGCTGGCCCGCGGACCTGCCCGGGGTGGGCTGGACCTACGGCATTCCGACGGCCTACGTGCGGGAGCTCTGCGAGTACTGGGGGAGCGGCTACGACTGGCGCGTCCACGAGGCCGAGCGCAATCGCCACCCGCAGTTCCTGACCGAAATCGATGGTCAGCGTATGCATTTCGTGCACGTCCGCTCGCCGGAGCCGCACGCGCTGCCGCTGGTGCTGGTCCACGGCTGGCCCTTCGAGGATTTCACCGGCATGATCGGCCCGCTCGCCGATCCGCGCGCCCACGGCGGCAATCCCGCAGACGCCTTCCACCTGGTCATCCCGACCCTGCCTGGCTTCGGATTCTCCGGTCCCACCCACCGGCCGGGGGACGCCTCGACCGAGCGCAGCGCGGAACTGATCACGAAGCTCATGGCCGCGCTGGGCTATGGGCGATACGGGGCGCACGGTGGCGACGCCGGATCCTTCATCGCACCGCAGATGGGCAGGATCGCGCCGCAGCACCTGGCCGGTGTCCACCTCAACGACCCGATCACGATCCCGGCCGGGGATATCGACCCGGCCGACCTCAGCGCCCGAGACCGGGAGAAGCTGGCCCGGTACCAGGACTGGAACCGGTTGGAGACATCCGGCTACGCGGGCATGCACTCCACGCGCCCGCAGACTCTCGCCCCGGCGATGTCCGATTCGCCCGCCGGGATGCTGGCGTGGGTCCTGGATGTGGTCAACACCTACAAGGATCCGGCGAAGCCGACACCCGATGCGGCGATCGACCGCGACCTGCTCCTCACCGATCTGTCGACGCTGTGGTTCACCGATACCGCCGGCTCCTCCATGCGGCTCTACAAGGAATCCCGGCAATGGGGTGCCGCACCGGCCGATTCCGGCGTTCCCACCGGTGTCGCGGTCTTCCCGGGTAGCAGCAGTATTCGCGGTGTCGCCGAGCGGCGGAACACGATCGTGCACTGGTCGGAATTCGATCGCGGCGGCCACTTCGCCGCGATGGAAGCCCCCGATCTGCTGACCGCCGATCTGCGTGACTTCTTCCGAAAGTTGCGCGGACCCAACGAATAACGCACCGCCGCAAGAAGTTCCGCCGCGATCCCGCCCATCTCTGGCAGGATGGCGGCATGGCCGAGATCCACAGGACGACCATGGTGCCCACCAAGCTGGAGTTGCTGTCGCGGTGGCTGCCCACCCGGCACTGGTACTCCGGCGCCGAGTCGCCGGTGCTGTCCAAGTCCGGCGGCTTCCGTCTCGACGATCCGGCCGGCGAGGTCGGCATCGAGTTCATGGTCGTCACCGACGCCTCGGGCGCGGAGCCGGTGGCGTATCTGATTCCCATGACCTACCGCGGTGCGCGGGCCGAGGACCTCGACCACGCGCTGATCGGCACCTCCGAACACGGTGTGCTGGGTCTGCGCTGGCTCTACGACGCCGCGCACGACCCGGTCTTCATCGAGCAGGCCGCTCTGCTGCTGAGCGGCAAGGCCACCGCCCAGGACCAGAGCACGAGCGACACCCCCGACCTGACCGTGCACGTGGTCCCCGGCGACATTCTCTGGCCCGCACCCGGATTCCGTCCGACGGTCATCGACACCGATACCCACACCGATATCGCCTTCGATTCCGACCGCTCGACCAACGCGGGCGCGGAGCTGATCCGCGTCCACCGCCGCCTCACCACCGGACCGGCGCTCGAGCGCGACCGCAGCCACGTCGACGCGCTGTGGTCGGACGTGGACGGCTCCCCGTCGCGTGGTGTCTTCCTGAGCGCTCCGTAGCCGCGGTCCGGCCGCTGACCTACCGTATGCGACCGGGCGGACCCGGCCGTGGCTCAGTCGTGTTCGATGTCCTTCTTGATCTCGCTGAGGGCGTCGACCGGAGTCAGGTTCTGGCCCTGGGCGTTCTGCCCGAGCTGGGGCCAGCCGTGGCCGTCCTGTCCGAGCAACTGGGCCCAGATGTCCCGCAGCATGCGGCGGTCGTCGTCGGTGAAGCTCATGTCGTCTCCTGTGAGTAGGGCGCGGAATTGGTCGGGGCTGCCGCGGAAGGCATCCACGTCCAGGGAGCGACCGGCTACCGAGCCGCTGTCGCTGAATTGGAACACCGTGACCTCGGCGCCGCCGTAGGGCTGCCAGCCGATGTCGTCGTCGCCCGGGTAGATGACCGAGGCGTAGCCGGAGCGGCCGTCGCCGTAATTCGAGGTCATCAGCGGCGGAATTCCGCTCAGGTCGGGTGAGCCCATCGTGCCTTCCCAGTACCAGTGCGGCAGGTACGAGAGGGCGACGTGCACACCACGATTCTCGATAGCGGTGCGCACGTCCTCGAACACGCCGATGTCGCCGGAGTTCAGCTCGTGGTCGAGCATGGCCGGGATGCTGTGATCACCGAGGTGATCGACGAACAGCGCGGCCTGGGCGTCGGCGTCGACATCGCCGCGCACGTAGTGATAGCCGACGAGGATCTTGCCGGCCGCCAGGGTGGCGTCGCGGAACGCGGGCCAGGAGTCGTCGGTGTAGTAGTCGCCCTCGCTGACCTTGGCGATGACGAACTCGAATCCCTCGGCGAAGACCTCCGTGAGGTCGAGCCCGTTCTGGTAATTCGAGATGTCGATGCCGAAAATCGTTGCGCTGGAAGTCATATCGGGTCCGTTCTGGTCGGGCGCGGGCGGTTCGACGGCGCCGGTCAGCATGGTGAGCGGGTCCAGGCGATCCGGGCCCGGCGGCACCCACGAGTACCGGTGCCACTCGAAGTGCAGGTGCGGGGGGACGCCGCCATTGGTGCCGGAATCGGGATTGACGTGGGCGATACGGTGCCCGGCCTCGACTCGGCTGCCCAGCTCGACCTCGCGGACGATGTGCCCGTAGACCGTGGTGCCCCCGCCGTCCGCCGCCGGATGGTCGACAACCAGCCAGCCCGCCGGATCCGGTCCGCCGAAACCCGTTGCGGCACCGGCGTACACGACCGTCCCGCCTTGCGACGCGTACACCGGCTCGCCCCCGCTGCCGCCGTCCTTGCCGAAGTCCACGCCCCAGTGGAAGCCGTCGTCGCGCGGCCCGAATCCCGAGGTGACCACCCGCCCGGCGCCCATGGGCCAATACCTGGTGAAAGCCATGAGTCTTCTCCCCCCTTGCGGTAC
Source organism: Nocardia sp. NPDC059228 (assembly GCF_042754245.1). Lineage (NCBI taxonomy): Bacteria > Bacillati > Actinomycetota > Actinomycetes > Mycobacteriales > Nocardiaceae > Nocardia > Nocardia sp. NPDC059228. The sequence continues at coordinate 153,654 of NZ_JBHZAL010000013.1, forward strand.
AGCCGATCCGGTGCCCGTCCGTTTGCTGTGACCCGAGTAAAGCGGGATCGCCCGTCCGATTCCTCACCCGAACAGATGAATTTCCCTGTGATAACTCGCTGCGCCCGGCCGATAAACTGGTATCACCCTCGACCGGGGCTCGGCGGCCGGGACGTGATCGTTCTTGATGGGGGGCGGGACAATGGACATGGGGGAGACGGGTATCTCGCTCGCTCGCTTTTCCGAGCTGATCGCGGAGATCAACCGTGCGACAGGGCAGCCCGGCGCGTGGACACGCGCACTGCGAGCCATCACCGACAGCCTCGGCGGCCACCACGGCTGCCTCGTCACGGCACAGGGCGGGCGGCGGTACATGCTCGCGAGCACCACCGAGGGGCTGCGCGATAGCTACAACGAGCGCTACGGGCGCATCGATCCGTTCGCGGCCGTACTCGAATCCGCGCTCACCGCAACGGTGCTCACCGGTAGCGAGCTGATCCCACCGGATGGCGGGCGCCGGCATCCGTTCTGCACCGGCTGGGCCGCGCCACACGAGCTCGGGGACGGCGTGTTCGCGCGGCTGGCGACGCCGGGCTCCTGGATCGCCGTCTATCCGCGCGCGGACCGGAACCTGGACCGCGCCCTGGCCGAACGGGTGCTGAGGTTGTTCCTGCCGCACCTGGACCACGCCCTCGGCATCGCCGCGCGGCTGAGCGATGCCGTCATCGACCGGGATCTCGCCCTCAGCGTGCTGGACCGCCACCGGCACGGCCTGGCCCTGGTATCCGGTTGCGGCCGGGTCGATTACGCCAACCCGGCGGCGCTGGCGATATTGCGGGCCGGCGACGGTCTGCGCCTGAGCCCGCCGGCGCGCCTGCAATCGAGCGACCCCGCGGTGTCGAGTCGGCTGCGTCGCCTGCTGGCGGCGGCCGCGCAGACCGGCCCGTCGAATGCCGCGGCCCGCCTGCTCATTCCACGCGACGGCGGCCGGCTGCCGCTGACCGTGTCGATCCTGCCGCTCTGCCCGGGTTCGCAGGAGTCACCGCGCCGCGCGGCGCTGATGGTGATCGTCGATCCCGAACGCGAAGAGCCGGGCGGACGCGAAACCCTGCGCGAGCTCTACGGGCTGACCCGGGCCGAATCGCAGGTCGCCTTCGAGGTTCTGCGCGGCAGCGGGCTGGCATCGGTTGCCGAGGAGCTCTATATCTCGGTGAATACCGCACGCACCCACCTGCGCCAGGTGTTCGCCAAGACCGGCACCTGCCGGCAGGCCGAGCTCGTCCGCCTGCTGTCGTGCGTGCTCTCGGGTGCCGGGCAATTCGCCGACGGGCGACGCGCCGGTGCCGGCGAGATTGCAGACGTCCAGTTACCTGGGTAAATCGGTCATATCATTTAGGCATGCCCGCCAATCGGATCGAGGGGCGAACCGATGTATTCGCCGACTGGGCTTGGCAGTCGCTGGTCGTGACCGGCGGCTGCTCGGTGGTGCTGGGGGTGGTGATGGCGGTGTGGCCGGACAAATCGCAGACGGTGGCGGGGATTCTGTACGGGCTCACGCTGATGGCGTCGTCGGCGGTGCAGTTCGTCGTCGCGTTCGGGGCGCGGATCGCCACCGCGTTGAAGGTACTCGAGGTGGTGAGCGCGATCATCGCGCTGGTGCTGGCCGCCTGGGCGTTCACCAGCGGTGAGTGGGTTGCGTTGCTGTCCTTGTGGATTGGGATGGCCTGGGTGGTACGGGGCATCGTGCAAGCCATTGTGGGCGTGTGGTCGGAGCAGTTCGCGGGAGCGGGCCGGCTGGAGGTGGTCGGGCTGTTGACGCTGGCCGCCGGTGTGGTGGTCGGGGTGGTCCGGTTCGAGTCGCTGACATCGCTGTCGATCGTGGTGGGCCTGTTGACCATTGCCCTGGGTGTCTCGGAAATCCTGCTCGGCGTCCGGGTGGAACGCGAGGTCGTCGGAACCGCCTGACAATTGCCGTGGTCGAGTACCGGATCGCTCTCGCGTAACTGACCAGTCTGAAATTCGTCAATTGCCTAAAATTTGCCACCAGGTTCGGATTGTTCGTGTGCCCGGATAATCGATCGCGCGACGGATGCCGCCGCGACACGGTGAGAGGCAGGTCTGGATGGCGCGAGACAACGGCAGCGGTGTGGTGGACGAGGAGTTGACCGAGAAGCCGGGAAGGCATCGCAGATGAGCCGCAGGACCGCTCGACCCGAGCCCGGTGACGCCCAGCAGATCGCAGCCTGGCAGGTGCAGTCGCTGCTGCTCGGCTATCCCGACGAGGCGCTGCTCGACTCGCTGCCCATCCTGGCCCGGGCCGTTTCGACGCTGCCCGAGGCAGTGGGTGCACCTCTGCATCCGGTGCTGTCCTACCTCGACACCACGCAACCGCACACCGCGGCAGCCGAATACGTCGGCGCCTTCGATCATGGCAAGCGCTTCAGCCCGTACCTGACCTGGTTCCTCTACGGCGACACCCGCAAACGCGGCATGGCGCTGCTGCGGTTCGAGCAGGTCTACCGCAGCGCCGGGGTGGTGCTAGGCGACGACGAGCTGTCCGACCACCTGGCGGTGGTGCTCGAATTCGCCTCGGCGCATCCGGTTCCCGGGCAGCGGCTGCTCGACGAGCACCGCGCGGGCATCGAGGTCATGCGCCTGGCGCTGCGGGAGGCCGGCTCGCCCTGGACGGGTGTGCTCGATTCGGTCTCCGCGACCCTGCCCGCCCTGCAGGGCGCCGAGCGCGAGGCCATTGCCGCGCTCCTCGCTGCCGGACCGCCGGATGAGGACGACCCGGAGCCGTTCGCACCGCCTACCGACATGCCGGATTTCATCGGCGGTCGACGGTGACTCTGCGCAACTTCAGAATCCTCGGCGAATGGCAGCCGAAGTGCGGCTGGGAGCCGGGCGGCCACTGATTCGATCTCGTGTCTGGGCCAATGTGCCGAGTGCATGCCGAATTCCGTTCATCCGGAGACATCCGGGCTCGGTAGGGTTCGGCGGGTGGCGAAGATTGCGTTTCTGGGTGTCGGGCGTATGGGTGCGGGGATGGCGGGGCGGCTAATGGGTGCCGGGCACGAGGTGACGGTGTTCAATCGGACGCCGGAGAAGGCGAACGAACTCATCGGGGCTGGAGCGGCATTCGCGGCGACCCCTCGGGAGGCGGTGCGTGGCGCCGAGGCCGTTTTCGCCATGGTGGCCGACGATGACGCCTCGCGGGCGTCGTGGCTGGGCGCGGATGGCGCGCTGGCGGGGGAGTATGCGTCCGAGGCGTTCGCGGTGGAGTTTTCCACCATCTCCCGGCCGTGGGTGCTGGAGCTGGCGAAACATGCCGCAGCGCAAGGTCTTCGTTATCTCGACTCACCGGTGACCGGGCTGCCGGATGCGGCGGCTGCGGGGCGGCTGACGCTGTTCGTCGGTGCGGACGCTGCGCATCTGGACGCGGCGCGTCCACTGCTGGCGCCGCTGTGCACCGGCATCGTGCATTTCGGCGCGGTCGGGGCGGGCACGAGCTACAAGCTCATCCAGAATCTGCTGGGCTCCATCCAGATCGCCGCCACCGCCGAAGCGCTGCGCACCGCCGAACTCGCCGGACTCGACCTCGCCGTCGTCACCGACACCCTGTCGCGGGGTGGAGCGGCCAGCCCCACCGTCATCCGCATGTGCCAGGAGATGACGGCCGGCGTCCACGACCGCGATATCGCCTTCACGGCCGCGCTCCGACTGAAGGACACCCGGATCGGCGTGGAATTGGCCGATGCGGTCGGCACCCCGGCCGCCCTCGGCCACACCGCCGAGCAGATCTTCCAGCGCCTGGTCGACGCCGGGCACGGCGACCTCTCCGAAACCAAACTCATCGACCTGCTGCGTGACTGAACCCGATCCGCCACTACTGTGGCCGGTCGCGCGCCACACGCTGTTCCCGTGAGGTGATCCTGACGATCGAATGGCTGTCGCGCGCGGCCACCTATGTGTCCGTGCCGGCCTGGCGGAAAGCTTCGGCGTGAATTGTGGCCCACTGCCGGAAGGTTCGTGGTGCACGGCCGGTGACCTGCTCGACGGTGGGCCGCACGATCGACTCGTCGATCGCGCCGGCGACGTAGAAGTCGAAGAACGCGTCCACGTATTCGACGGGTGTGGATTTCAGCATGTCGGTGCGGGCGTCCTCGTCGCTCAGGCCGACGCATTCCAGGTCCCGGCCGAGCACGTCGCCGAGAATGGCGATCTGTTCGGCTGGCAGCAGGGATTCGGGCCCGGTGGGCCACAGGATTTCGCCCCGCAGTGCGGGGTCGGCAAAGGCGTGCGCGGCGACAGCGGCCAGATCGAAGGCGTCCAGGCTCGCGGTTCGCACGGTCGGGAACGGGACCCGCACGGTATCGCCCGCGCGGAGTTGCGGCAGCCAGCGCAGGGCATTGGAGTCGAATGCGCAGGGACGCACGATCGTCCATGCTGCGCCACAATCGGTGACCTCCTGTTCGGAGGCCATCATGTAGCGGGTGACCGCATTGCCGGTGTCACCGGTCGCCGCGGAGACGCCGGACAGTTGGACGATGTGTTCGACCCCGGCCTTGGCGGCTGCCTCCGCGACCCCGGGGTAGCCGGGAAGAAGGAACAACGCTCGGACTCCGGCCAGCGCGGCCGCTAGGGTGTCCGGCGCGGTCATGTCGCCTGCGACCGGCTCGACACCGGCGGGAAGGCCGGCCTTCACGGGATTGCGGACCACCGCCCGAACCGCTTCCGCGCCACCTGCCAGCACCTGCACGAGTTCGGCGCCGACATTGCCGGTCGCGCCCGTCACCAGAATCATGCCACGCCCTTCGCGTCCGGGCCGGGTACCGGCCGTTGGTTCAGGCTGTCACGAAAAGCGAACGGGCGCAAAGCATCCGAGAATGCAATCAGGGCAGATCGTAGGCGGTGGCGTGGCGGGGCTGATACAGTCCGATTTCCCCGGCGCCGGGCACCTTCAGCATGGTGAGCATGCCCCAGCCCGCATTGGTGACCTCCGAGGTGAATTCGACGCCCTTCGCGTGCAGGTCGTCCATGGCGGCTGCCAGGTCGTCGCACATGAGGTACAGCTCGGCGCGGCCGCTGTCCGGGGCGGCGGCGGGATGGACCGCGAGTTCGGCGGGCGGCGACTTGAAGATCAGCCATCCGTCGTGCGCGTCGACGTGGGCCAGGCCGAGGACGTCACGGAAGAAGGCCCGCGCCGCCTCGGCGTCCTCGGCATACAGGATGGTGTGTGCGCCGGTGATCATGCGCTGACGCTAACAGCGGCCGGCGCTTTCGGCCCGTAGGCGGGCGGTCATGGCGTCGGCCAGTTGCGCGGCGAATTCGGGTGCTTCGGTGCGCATTCCATTGTGGGCGCCGGGGAATTCGGTGACCTCGCGGCCGATCCGGCGGGCGATCTCCACGGCGGGGCGGTAGGGCAGGCAACCCCGCGTCTCGCGCCCGACCGCCAGGACCACCCGGTCGGCCACCGGGGCCAGCGCCTCGCAATCGGGCAGGTACGAGGTGAATTCCCGTAGTTCGTACTCCAGCATGAGCGGACCGTTGGCCGCCAGCCGCGACCACATCTCGGCGGCGCGCGGCGGCAGCTCGGCCGGTACGGGAGACGGCTTCATCGCATTGCCGATCCCGGCCAGGAAGCGTGCGCCCGCCGCGGCCGGACCCTCGGTGCGGAACAGTGTGTAGACCTCCTCGATCATGGCGCGCTGCTCGGCGGCATCGGGAAGCACCGCGAAGCACGGCGGTTCGTGCGCCACCAGGAGGCGTACCCGATCCGGATGCCGGGCCAGTAGATCCAGCCCGACGATCGCACCCGCACTGCCGCCGACCACGAACGCGGGCTCCTCGGTGAGATGGCCGAGCAGCCGGAACGCGTCATCACTCTGCACCTCGACTCGCTGTGTCTGCTGCGGCCCGTCCAGCACGCTGCGCGAATACCCGCGCGGATCCAGCGACACCACCGTGAACCGATCCTCGAGCACCTCGGCGATCGGATCGACCGAGGCCGCGTCCCCCCCGCCGCCAGGCAGGAACAGCACCAGCGGCCCACTGCCGCGCACCTCGTAGTAGAGGGACGCGCCGGGTACGCGCAACATCTCGGATCTCATTGCGGTATCTCCTCTTTCGAATTCGGACTGGATGGCAACCGCAGGCGGCGGCGCAACATCAACCTAGGCAGATGAGGGTAAAACCTAATGTACCTAGGTTTGAAGCGTTCGCCAAACGAGAGTGCCCAAGCCACCGCATACGGTGAGCAGGGGTAGCCGTAGCATTCGCCGAAAATCGGGCGGATATGACGTAGCGGCCTGCTGGGTACCGGTTTTCGCGCTCGGCATGCGCGTGGGGCTAGTTGGTGCTTGGCTGCCGATGATGATGTTGGTCGGCTGTGAGGACTGGCCGACGGTTGGTTTCTGGTTGTGCCCGTGGCGGTTTGGTGTGGTGGTGTCGTGCACCGGGTGCTGTGGAGTGTCAGCCGAGGGCTGTGGTCCACCGGTATCCTCCCGGAAAATCAACTCCCGTACGAAGGGGTGTTGAACGAGATGCGCTACCTGTGAACGGTCGACGCGGCGGTGCGCCGTGAAGGTGGACGCCCGCATTGGTCGGGTACGGACCCCGGGTCCGGACCCGACCAATGCCGAAACCCGTTCTCCTAGTGACTCGATCCTTGACTCGAGCCGCTGGTCAATGCGCCGAACAATCCGGAGAGCACGCTGCCACCCAGTGCGCTCGGCAGACCGTTGCTGGAGCCGGACGCGAAGCCGCTGGCCGACCCGGTCAGATATCCGCGACCTGGACCGGTGGTCGAGCCGGTAAAACCGTCGGGCGCATCGTTGTTCAGTTCGTCGAGACCACAGGCGGCGAGCCCGCCGCCGGACCCACTGGTCAGAGCACTGAGAATCCCGGCCGCCAACCCGGCGGCGGATCCAGCCTCCGGTCCACCAGAGGATCCCCCGAGGAACCCGGTCGCGGACCCGGTAACCGACCCGGTCGCAGCCGATTCGGCCCAGCCGCTGAGGAAACTCTGCAGACAGGCCTGGCCCGGCGGCAGCGCCACATCGGTCGTCGCATCGACCGGTGTCGCGCTGGGACCCTCCACCGTGAGCGGTTCGGCGGTGGCGGGTCCAGCCCCGACAGCGACGGCGAGGGCGAGGGAAGCGGTGATCAGAATGATGTATCGCATGGAAAAGCTGCTCTCGTGTGATTCACATCGAAACGACTACTGCTCGATTACCGTGCAGGACAGTCGATTTCGAGTACAAGCAATGATCCGTCCAGCGATCTCCTGGACGTGTGACCAATTTAGCCCCACGATCACAACTTCGCAGGGCGAATGTGAAACGGAGATGCATACCTCTAGTGACTTCTGCGGCAAGCGCCGCTCGGCGCCGAGGGCATGGAGCGATTCATGCTCCGCGTACCGGACCTGACGGGAAGAGGTTCAACAGGAGCAATCAGGCGGGCTGACAGGTGGGGCACCAGAACAGGTTTCGGGCGTCGAGGACCGAGTGGAGGACGGTGCTGCCGCACAGGCGGCAGGGGTCGCCGGCTCGGCGGTAGACGCAGGTGCGAGACTTGTCCTTGGCGTAGGCCGGTGCGCCGTGGTCGTCTTCAGGGCGGACCACGACGATCTTGCCGCGACGGACGCCGACCTACATGAGGTCGACCAGGTCGGCCCAAGATCGCTTGCCACTCTGGAACTTCAGCAATTGCGCGAGTACGCACACCAACTGGCCCAAGGGGATCCTTCCGGTCCTCTACATCCCGACAAATGATCTGCCGGGTCAGCAGGCACCAGCAGGCAGATCCTGCTGGTGCGCCCGAGGGCGGTGCTGTCGAGTGGAACCCAGCGCCTGACGATGTTCGGAAAAGATCGGTCGCCGGCGGCACGGGCCCGGGTCACGGTGTGGGCGTATAGGTGGCGCGTCAGGCCGCCGTCAGGTCGCTATCAGCGCGACCGGCGACAGTAGTCACATCGACACGGGCAACCCAGCCCGGCGGGCCACGAAAAGTCCACGCGGACAATCCAGCCCGCTCGTCCACCGAGCCGCTTCGCGCACCACACCACGAGGAGTCCACGACCATGAGCACCATCACCCTCACCGACCAGGACAAGATCACCCTGCGCACCGCCGCCTACGGCGCCGTCGCCCTGGTCGCCGCGGCAGGGGCCACCGGCGGCTCGCCGCACAAGGCCGCGACTCGCGGCTCGGTCGCCCTGTGCTCGGCCACCGGCACGGTCGGGCACGTCCTGTCCGAGAAGAAACGCGACGTCAACGTCTACGGCAAGTCCGTGGCCGCCCTCGCCAACCAGGTACTGCCCGCGCTGAGCGCCTCGATGCACCTGCTGGGGCAGCAGGACCCGGCCGAGGCCACCAACTTCGCCACCACCGTGACGGTCGCCATCGACGCCGCCGCCCAGCCCGGCCCTGCCACCGCCGAGATGACCCGCAAGATCACCGCCGCCCTCGCCGCCTGAGGCGAACAGCCACCCGGTCCGGTCACATCGAAGGCCCGCAGATCGCTTCTGCGGGCCTTCCGCGTGTTCGGAAAACGCGCCCACGAGCTCAGCCGCCGCTCCGGCGAGGAAATCCGCGCCATCCGCCTGCCGGGGCATCCCGAATGTCCGGACGACCGAGGGCGTTACGAAATTCATTGTCGCCCTTAGCGTTCGATCTACCAGAACCTTTGTGAGTTCGAGCCCTCGTTGATAAGCTACGCCCAACGATAGGGACGAACGCCGACATCCGCGGCAGGCTCGGCTATGGGTGATGGCAAGCTCATGGCCTGCTGCATCGCATTCCCGCGTTCCCTTGCGCCTGCGTCCAGCTGCCGCGTCAGCTGGCGGCGCGGCCGTTGTCCGGCATTGCTGGCGCCGATACCGACCAGGACGGCCATCGCAGAATCCATTCTCGCCGTGCTGCTTTCGACACCGAAGTAGGTCATCGCTCGCTCACACGCGGTGAGGTACCCGGCGGCGGCCAAAGACACGATGGCGGTCAATGTCACCATCGACGCCCCTCACTGGCCCCTGGTCATCCCCTCACGACTGACACCGGCGGTCCGCGTCGCCAGGGCCGACGACAGGTGCGGCTGGGCATGAACACCTGCTGACGAATTTCTCTAGGAAAGTTGCGCGGTCGTCTCAGGCCGGAAGTGCTTGCGCGGGAGCGTGTTCGGTGCCGCCGCACCAGATGGCGCGGATGGCGCGGGTGGCGGCGATGTCGGCGAGGGGGTCGGCGTCGAGCAGCACCAGATCCGCGCGCAGGCCCGGGGCGATGGCACCGCGGTCGCTCAGGCCGAAGTGCCGCGCCGGGGCGGCGGTGGCGGCGTGCAGGGCCGCCGCGGGTGAGAGTCCGGCGCGCACGAGCAGTTCCAGTTCGTGGTGCAGGCTCGCCCCGTGGGGCGGGTGGAAGGGGATGCCGGGCATCCGGTTGGCGTCGGTGCCGGCCAGGATCGGCACGCCGGCGGCGTGCAGGGCGCCCACGGTGGCCAGGGTGGCGTCGAAATACTTGCTGACGCTGTAGATTTCGGCGGCGCCTTCCATCATGGCGAGGGTGGGGACCACCTGGTGGCCGCCGGCGGCGAGGCGGTCGATGTCGGCGGCCGGGATGCGCGCGCCGATGGGGACATGGGTGAGGATGTCGACTCCGGCGTCGACGGCCATGGCGTACGCGCCAGGGGTGATGGTGTGGGCGACCACGGCGCGGCCGCACGCGTGGGCCGCACGGACGACCGCGGCGGCGGTCTCGGCGTCGGGGCCGCCTTCGCCGGGGGCTTCCAGGACCATCTTGATGTAGTCGCTGCCGTCGCGGACGCGCTGCGCCACCATGGTTTCCGCGTCGGCCGGGCCGGTGATGACCTCGACCTGCGCCATGCCCGGCACCTGGGCGTGCACGCCGGCCGAGGCGATGATCGGGACACCGGCGCCGCGCACGTCGGTCGTGGCGGTGCGCTCGCGCAGGGCCGCCATCAGCTCGCCCTGCAGCGACGCCATGTCCAGGGCGGTCGTGACGCCGTGGGCGGCATACGAATCCAGCGCGTCGAGGCTGTCGAGGTGGACGTGGGCGTCGATCAGGCCCGGGATGAGGATGGCGCCGCCGGCGTCGAGGGTCTGCGCGCCGGTGGCGTCGGTGCCGATCACAGTGCCGTCGATGACGACGGTGGCCGGTTCCCCCAGCCCGTGGCCGTCGAAGACGCGGACGTTCCGGATGGCCAGTTTGTTGTTCGTGTCTGCCCGCATCGACCCAATCTAGAACCCGTACTACACCCGGGCAAGATCGAATCGGCTGAACCACACAGGCTTTGGTGGCCGCGGGCGCGACTGATAGAGGCGTTCGGAAAACGATGGTCGACGAACGCTAGGGCTCGTGCTCGAATGCTGACCCATCCCGCCGGGTGATGGCGTTCGGAAACTCGTTCAGTTCGAAACCTGGCTGGGCTCCGATGTGCCGAAGCGGTCCCAAGTTTGGACCGGCCGTTACGAAATTCGGGCATGAGTCGATGGGGCCCGTGGGACCGAAGGTTGTTCTGAGCACTGGCGTTGACGTGCGTCCAGGCTGAGAGATACAGTTCGCGGCGGGTTGACCACAGGTGTGTCCAACTCGCCCCAAACCTCTTGGTGTGGGGCTTTTCTTCGTTTCCACACTCGAAGGCCTCCGACAACGTGTCGGGGGCCTTTCGTCGTTTGAGGAGGTATTGATGGACGGTGTCGTCTCTGCCAGCAGTGTGTGGGCGGTGTTCTGGTTCCAGTTGCCCGTGCTCGTGCTGGCGATCGCCGTCATCGTCGTAGGGCTGGCGGCCATTCGGAGAGCGCACCCCGACGACGTACCCCGCGTATTCGAAGCCTTCACCGCCTACTTGTCTCGACGGCCTGCTCCGACCTCGCGACGCCGGCCACGCCGTAGGCCGAAAGCGCCAGCCGACCAGACCTACCAGGAGGAACGCGATGGGACATCGAGGTGTGCGGCGTGACGGGGTGGGCGAGCACGCCATTCACGCATTGACATGGAAGGAAGCCGATGCCTTCCTCGGCGAGGCAATGGGAACAGGAACTACGGCCTTCCTCTATCAGCTCTCCGAACTGGTGGACATGGTCGAGCACGTTCACATCGGTGAAGCTTCCAGTGGTCGGATGCCCCACAAGCCCAGGGCGGGCCGCTCTGCTTCCGGGCTGTAGTGCTGGGTGTATTCGCCCAGGAGATCCGCGATGGCCTGGTCGTGACCAACGCTGAGCAACTCGGGGTCCCGGTAGAACTCGCCGAAAAAGCAACTGATATGGGCGTTAGTCCCGGTCAGCGGCGGTGGCTCGCTAACCCCGGAAGGGTTTACGTCACCTCGTACACGGCAAAATTTTCGGGTCCTATCTGCGGAAACACGTTGCCCCCGAAGCTGTCTCACGAACGAAGGCATCCCGACGGCCCTGATCAGGAGGTCATGGATCGAACTTCGTTGGAATTTTCGGCGAGTTCTACCAGGACCCCGTTCTTCAGGAATTCCTTGGGGCGGGCGTACCGGGTGTTGGGCGTCTCGGTAGGGCGGCGGTGGTGTCGTCGAGGCGGTCGGTCGGTGCCTCGCTGTTGATTCTGCGGGGACGGACTCTGCGGGACGACCGTGGCTCGGTGGCTGGTGTGCCGTCTGCCAGCAGTGCGATCTGTTCGGTGACGGGGTCGGTGATCGGGGTGGTTTTGACCAGGTCGATCATTTCGCCGCCGCCGGGAAGTTCGTCGTCGAGGATCGGTTCGCCGAGCCCAATCTTCTGTTGAATCTTCTTCATCCATTTCGGTGCCCACCAGCACTCGTCACCGAGCAGTTTCATGGTGGCCGGCACCAGCAGCATGCGCAGCACTGTGGCGTCGATGAACAAGGCCGAGACCATGCCGAAGGCGATGTACTGCATCATCACCAGATCGGAGAAGGCGAACGCGCCGGTGACGACGAGCAGGATGAGCGCGGCCGCGGTGATGATTCGCCCGGTTTGCGCGGTGCCGATGCGAACGGCTTCGGTGGTGCTCGCGCCGCGGGTGCGGGCTTCGACCATGCGGGAGAGTAGGAAGACCTCGTAGTCGATCGATAGGCCGTAGATGATCGCGATGATCAGCACGAGTACCGGTGAGGTGATCGGTTTTGCAGTGAAGTTGAGGAGCGACGCGCCGTGGCCGTCGATGAAGATCCAGGTCAGGATGCCGAGTGTGGAGCCGAGTCCGAGGGCGCTCATCAGGGCGGCTTTGATCGGCAGTACGACTGAGCCGAAGGTCAGGAACATCAGCAGCATCGTCATGGACACGACCAGCAGGATCATCCACGGTAGGCGCGACACCAATGTGTCGACGCTGTCGTATTGGATGGCGGGCTGGCCACCGACCAGTACTTGCGTGCCTTCGGGGACGTCCATCGAACGGAGATAGTCGATGGTCGGTCCGGCGTTGTTGCTGTCGGCGATCGCCGCGGAGGTTGTCCAGACGTTGGTGCCCTTGGGTGGGGTTTGGTCGATGGCGAAGGCGGCGCGTGGCGCGAGCCCGGGTGCCTGGTTGGCTTGGGAGATGATCGGGCCGACCTTGCTCGGGTTATCGGTGACGATGACCAATTCGATCGGGTAGGCCTTGCGCAGGGGGAAGGACCGGTCGAAGTCGGCTTGCGCGACTCGGGTCGGATTGTCGGGCGGTAGGTAGGTTTCGTCGAGTCCGCCGAAGGCCAGGTTCTTGACCGGGATGATCAGAAGCAGCAGCCCGATCGTCAGCGGGAGCATGACTTTGAGCGGATGACGCATGACCCATGCGGTGAGTCGACCCCAGAAGCCGTTGTCGGTTTCGTGGGCGGTCTTGGTCTTGCGCAGTCGTTTCCATCCCCATTTGTCCACGCGTGGGCCCAGTACCGACAGCATGGCGGGTAGCAGGGTGATCGCGGTGAGTGCCGCCAGCAGCACGGCCGCCATGGTCCCGTAGGCCACGGATTTCAGGAACCCCTGGGGGAACAGGAGCATGCCCGAGCTGGCGGCGATGATCATCGTGGCCGACGACGCCACGGTGCGCCCGGCGGTCATCACGGTGCGGCGCACCGCGGCGCGGGTGTCGTATCCCTCGGCGAGTTCCTCGCGGAAGCGGCTGACGATGAACAGGCCGTAGTCGATGGCCAGTCCGAAGCCGATCATCGAAACGACAGCGCTGACAAAGGAGTTCACGTCGGTGAACTTCGTGATCGTCATGACGATGCCGGTAGCGCCGACGATGGTGAGGCCGCCGACGATCAAGGGCAGCGAGGCCGCGACGATGCCACCGAAGATGACGAACAGCAGGATCGCCACCGCAGGCAACGCCAGTACTTCCATCCGGCGCTGGTCTTGGGCCATGGTGTCGAACAGTGCGCCCCCGATGGGCTGCAGGCCGGTGACCTGCACGGTGACGCCGTCGATGGCGAAGGCGTTCTTGACTTCTCGGAAGTGGCGCATGGTGGTCGTGTCGTCATCGCCTTTGATGGCGATCGAGGCGAAGGCGTGCCGCTTGTCGGGCGAGCCCATCAGTTTGGGTGCGTACTCGCCGGTGTCGGTCTTCCAGTAGGCGCCGTTGATTTTGCTGATCTGGTCGGGATGCTCGCGCGGTAACCGGTTGAGGTTGTCGACGATCTTCTGACTGAACTCGGGATCATCGATGCTGCCACCGTCTGCAGCGGTGTAGAGGACCAGAACATCGGAGAGATGGCTGCGTCCGTACGTGCGGTCCTTGAGTTGCGCGGCCTGGGCCGCTTGCGAGGTCGGATCATCCAATCCGCCCGGGCTGAGGTGGTCATCCAGCCCCAGCCCGTAGGCACCGAGAGCCAGCAGAGCACCCACGACGACACCGATGACAGCCCAGCGGAACCGATAGACCACGTGTCCCAAACGGGTGAACACCACAAATCTCCTTGTCTAAGCCACGCGCTGTCTCCATGGCTCAGCCCGAGCGGCTACAGACTTCGAGATTCGGTGCAAAGGGCGAAGACCAGGATGGCGATGCGATGAGCGCGATGCTGAACCGACTAGTCCTAGATCCGAGCGTGTTGGCCTTCGGCGCTGTGCCGGGCCCTCGAACGGAACGGCAGGCCACGCAATCGGATACCGGTACGACGAGGCACAGCGTGATGAGCAGAGTGCCGCGCCCCCCGGCGGCGGAATCTTCGCACCTGATCCACTGCAGACAACCGGCTCCCCCTCTTCGCCCGAAATGGCCTGTTGCGCAGCATGACAGCCCACTCGGGCGGCAACACTGCACGGGCCCCGACGCTACTGACCAGGCATGCCGAAGAACACCGCCGACATGCGCAAACCGACCATTTCTGTCCAGTTCATCAACGCTGCCACAGTGGTCTCTCAGAATCCGGACCGGATCGGCGCGCTCGCGGACATGGTCAGCGACCGGGCCGTACGCCGACGCGCCCTCATCACGCACAGCCGGACATGAAACCAGCAGCAGCCCAACGCCGCTGCCGATTTCACCCGACCGCCGCCAGAACAACCAGACCGCTCCGTAGACCGCTAAGGGCTACTTCTCGCACGACTATCCCTCACGGGCCGGTCCGGGGTGCAGCCGCAGGTCTCACCGATGCTGAGCTCCACTGCGATCGGCGCCGCGGGTGCGTCGGCGGACTGTGGATTGCCGGCGGCGTCGAGGACTCGGGACAGGGCCGTGCGCGCGATGTCGCCGATCGGCTGTTGCACGGTGGTGAGCATCAGTGGGGCATAGGCGTTCGCGGTGTCGGCGTCGTAGCCGACCAGGGCGACGTCCTGTGGGATGCGCAGGCCGGCGTCGGCGACCGCCCGCAGCGTCGCGGCCGCCTGGGCGTAGGTTCCGATCACCATCCCGTCCGGGGCGGGACGCTCGGCCAGATACCGGCGCACCGCACGATAGGCGCCCTCCGGGGTGAGATCGGTGGGAATCCGCTCTGCCGCAGTCGATCCCACGACGGACAGGTAGCCCTCGTAGCGTTGGGTCACCGTCTCACGGTCACCGTGCGCGACCTCGACCGCGGTGAATCCGCCTACGAAGACGATGTTTTCGCGGCGATGGGTCTGTGCGAGATGACCGGCGGCGAGCCGGCCCGCGTCCACATGGTCGGCGCCGATGACGGCGGTGTCGATGTGGTCCCGATTGTTGTGGACCCAGACGATCGGAATGCGGGCCTGCCGACACAGCTCGGCGGTGGCGCGGCCGTTGGCTCCACCGACCACGATCAGGCCCTCGATGCCGGAATCCGCGAACGCGGCGGCGAATTCGATCTCACGTTCGGGGTCGTATCCGGTGTTACCGATCAGGGTCAGATGGTCGCGCTCGCGCGCCTCGATCTCGATGCGCCCCACCAGGGTGCCGAACAGGGGCAGGCGCACATCGGGGACGAGCAGGCCGAGGTGCCGCCAGCGCCTTGGCCGGCGCAGCGCCCGCGCCGCACGGTCGGGCCGATAGTTGAGTTCGTCCAGCGCCGCGACGACCCGGGCACGCAAGGCGTCGGAAACCGGGCGCGGCCCGTCGTTGAGCACGTAGCTGACCACCGCGGTGGAGGTGCCCGCCCGCCGGGCCACATCGGCGAGGGTCGTGCGTTTGACAGTCACGTTCGTCCTACTCTCGTCGCTCGCGGGCCGGGCGGCCATGCTTGAAATCGTTCTGATTCTTACAGTCTGCGCACGCGCAACGTGCCACGCAAATCGATTAGATTCGTAACATCCACGACCTGATCGCTTAACAGCCGACTGATGGAGTGAATGCATGGCCTTCGTACGACTCACGGGCGTGACCCATTACGAACCGGATTCAGCACATGACAGCTACATCCTGTTCAGTGGCGCGGACTCGATCACCCGTCTCATCGATATGCACGGTGTGGTGCGTCACCAGTGGCCCTACGCCGGTGTGCCGCCCCGCATTCTCGACCCCGCACTGACCGGTGGGCGACTCGGCGACCTCGGTGTACAGCTGTCGCTCAGCGGCGACCCGCGTGGCGGCATCTACGCCAACGGCACTGTGGGGCAATTGAACTGGGACGGCGAGCAGGTCTGGGAATGGGGTGCGCAAGCTCCCGGGGGCGCGGCGCGCCAGAACCATGACTGGGAGTTGCTCGACAACGGAAACCGATTGCTGCTGGTCACCATTCCGCGGGTCGTCCCGTTGCTGGGTCCCGCCGTGGTCGGCGACCAGGGGCTGTACGAGATCGCCCCCGACGGGTCGATCGTGTGGGAATGGCGTGCGGGCGACCACCTCGATGAGCTCGGGTTCTCCGAGGCGGGGTGGAATGCGTTGCGCGAGACCGTCGCTCGCGACCCCGATGACCCCTGGGGAGTGCTGGAGATCAACAGCGCCAAGACACTCGGCCCCAACCGCTGGCACCGAGCCGACCCCGGCACGGTGTTCCAACCCGACAACATCCTGATCAGCAGCCGCAAGGCGAATGTGATCGCGCTGATCGACAAGACCACCAAATCCATTGTGTGGAAACTCGGTCCGTACTTCACCGCCGAGGCCGGGGCGCAACATCAGCGGATCAATGCGCACAAGGTGCCCCGGCCGCTCGATCAGATCTCCGGGCAGCACAATCCCCACCTCATCGCCGACGGCCTGCCCGGAGCCGGCAATATCCTCGTCTTCGACAATCAGGGCGGCGCCGGGTTTCCGCCCGCGCCCCTCGGCATCTACGCGGGATCGCGGGTCCTCGAGATCGATCCGTCGACCGAGCAGATCGTCTGGCAGTACACCGCCGAGGACTCGGGACTGCCGTCGTGGACCTTCTTCAGCTCGTTCGTCAGCAATGCCCAGCGCTTGCCGAACGGCAACACGCTCATCACCGAGGGCATGAACGGGCGCATCTTCCAGGTGACGCCGGACGGTCAGGTGGTGTGGGAGTACCTGTCGCCGTACGAAGGTCACGGCGTCGCCGGTGAGCCGGAGGTGCACGAACCCCGGGTGCCCGGCGTGGATCGGCTCAGCCGCACCCGGCTGGTCTATCGAGCCCAGGCGGTGCCGTTCGACTGGGTGCCCCTCGGCACTCCGGTCGCACACTCAGGAGGACGAATCCCATGACATCGAGTCTGCAAACCACTGCGGTGAGCATTCGGTCACCGCGGGCCGGCACCACCGCGGACGAACGGCCGCGGAGAATACGGCCGTTCGCGCGCCTCGGACCGCATTGGAGGAAGGCCGGGGGCACCGCGGCCGGAATCGGTCTCGCCGCACTCGTCTGGTCCGTGGTGGCGGCCACCGGAATCTTTCCGCGCCAGCTGTTTCCGACCGTGGCGCAGATTCTGCACGCCGGACAAACGCTGTGGGCCGATGACCTGTTGATCTCCGATGTCGCGGCGAGTCTGCGGCGGGCACTGTTCGGGCTGGCCGTCGGTGCGGTCGCGGGCGTCGTCGCGGCGATCGTCACCGCGAACACCCGAACCGGGCGTGGGCTCCTGCAGCCGGTGCTCCGTTTGCTCGCACCGGTCCCGACCATCGGTATGGTGCCGCTCGCGATTCTGTGGTTCGGCATCGGCGAGAACAGCAAGATTCTGGTCATCGCGCTCGGCGTTTTCGTTCCGGTCTGGATCAGCAGTCATTCCGGATTCGCGGGCACCCCGGCCGACTATCTGCAGGCCGCCCGCTGCCTGGGCGCGGGTCGCTGGCAGACGCTGGTGCGGGTCATCGTCCCAGAGGCGGTGCCCGATGTGGTGGCCGGCGTACGGGTCGGCGCCGCAATGGCATTCGTGCTGATCGTGGTCTCCGAGATGACAGGCACCACCGCCGGGATCGGCTATCGCATCTATCAGGCACAGCTGTTCTCGCAGGCCGACCGGCTGATCTTCTGCCTGCTGGTGCTCGGGGTGCTCGGCTCGGTCTGCGATCTGCTCATCGCCGCGAGCACCGCGCCGATCCAGCGCTGGGCGCGGGAGGTGAACTGACCATGGCCATCGCCACCCGAGACCTGACGGTGCACTTCCCGAACGCCGCGCACCCCACGCTCGGCGGGATCGATCTGACCGTGCCGGACGGTTCGTTCACTGTCCTGGTAGGGGCATCCGGGAGCGGGAAATCGACGCTGCTGCACTGCCTCGCAGGGCTCATCACCCCGACATCGGGCACGGTCACCGACAACGGCGCACCGGTGCTCGCGCCCGACCCGCGCCGCGGCGTCGCATTCCAGCGTGACGTGTTGTTTCCGTGGCTGAGTGTCGCGGGCAATATCGACTTCGCCTTACGGGCACACGGGGTTCCGGCCCGGCTGCGCCGCAGCCGGATCGACGAGCTGATCGGCCTGGTCGAACTGCCCGGTGAGGTCCGCGGCAAACGACCCACGCAGCTCTCCGGCGGAATGCGCCAGCGTGTCGGGATCGCGCGCATGCTCGCCGGTGAACCCGACATCATGCTGATGGACGAGCCCTTCGCCGCACTCGACGCGCTCACCCGGCTGAAGATGCAGGACCTGCTCATCGACCTGTGGAATCGGCTGCGCCGCACCATCGTCTTCGTCACCCACGACGTGGACGAGGCAATTCGGTTGTCCGACACCATCAATGTGCTCGGCGGCGGCCGGATCACCAACCGGATCCCCAATCCGCTCCCGCGACCCCGCCCCGCCGATGCCCTCGCCGATCAGCCCGGCTACAGCGAGCTGCGGCGCATCCTCCACCACGAACTCGGTGTCGAGAGCGTGACGGCGTAGACCGGACCTGTTGCCGGCCAAGCGATTCAGCCCAATCCGTGACATACGAAAAGAAGATCAGCCGTGAAGAAACTCATCCGCCCGCTGACGGCCGCCGTCGCACTCCTCGCTCTGCTCGGACCGCTCACCGCCTGCGGCACAGCCGACAATTCCGACCCGAAGACGCTCACCGTGGGATTCGTGGTCGACCCGTCGTGGGCCCAGATCCCGGTGGCCCAACAGTCCGGGTACTTCGCGAACCACGACGTGAAGGTCAAGGTCGTCAACTTCTCGACCGGAGTGGAGGCGTTGCAGGCGCTCGCGGCCCACCAGCTCGACATCGCGACCGCCGCCGATGTTCCGGCCGCGGCCACCTTGACCCGCTCGCCGGCACTGCGCGTCGTGGGCGACGGATCCCGGTGGCAGGGTTCCCGCATCGTGGCCCGGCGCAGCGCCGGCATCACCTCCCTCGACAACCTCGCCGGGCATTCGATCGGCACGCCGCTGGGCACCAGCGCCGCCTTCTTCGCCTCGGATGTGCTCTCGCAGAACAAGATTTCGGCGAATCTCGTTCAGGTGGCGCCGTCCGCGACGGTCACCGCTGCCACGCAGCACAATGTCGACGCCGTCTCGATCTTCCAGCCCTACCAGGCCCAGGTGGCTCAGGCGCTCGGCGACGACGCGGTCCAGCTCGCCGGTGGGAGCTACAACCAGCACAGCCTGTACCTCGCGAGCGATACCGCGATCTCGGCGAAATCGGCGGCGTTGACCGCCTTCTTCGCCGCGTTGAACGACGCCGGAGCGCAGCTGACCGCGCGATCCGACGCCGCGGTGTCCGCGGTCTCCACCGCCACCCAGTTGTCCCCGGACCTCATCCGGAAGATCCTCCCGGAGTTCGACTATGCCCTGCAGTTGCGACCGGACCTCGCCGATACCCTCGGCGCGCTCGCGAGCTGGGCGAAAGAACAGGGGTCGGTCGATCGAGCGACCGCGCTACCCGACTACCGGACGCTTCTCGACGCCACCTTCGTGAGCCACGGGAACTGACTCGTTCCGCCAGTCCGCAGCCCGCTCGGTCAAGCTCGACCGAGGCCGGATGGTGCCGGTTACTGTTGTGCCGCATGGGTTCTGAACTGAACGACTATGTCGCCGGACTGCCGCGCAAGCGCATGGGTGCGGGCGCGCTGTTCGTCGACGAGCAGGATCGGGTGCTGCTGGTCGAACCGACCTACAAGCCGTACTGGGAGGTGCCCGGCGGGGTCGTCGAGGCCGGTGAATCGCCCTACCGTGCGGCTGTGCGGGAGATCCGCGAGGAGCTGGGGCTGAGTGTGCCGATCGGGCGGCTGCTGGCGGTCGACTGGGTGCCCGCCGGTCTGTATCCCGACGACGGGGTGATGATGGTGTACGACGGCGGGCTGCTGGCCGCCGAGCAGGTCGACGCGATAACCCTTCCGGCGGACGAACTTCGGAGCTGGGCGTGGTGTGACACCGAGACGGCGACGCGGCTGCTGCCCGCGGTGCTGGCCCGGCGCGTGGCGGGAGCGCACCGGGCCAGGACGGCCGGGATCACGGTCTATCTGGAGGATGGCTTCGAGATCGGTTGACGCTCGATCGGGGCGCGGCCAGGCCCCGGAGGGTTCGCCCGGTCACGGGGCAATATCTACTACGTCTCGTCGTTTTCGGCCTAGGATGTCTTCAAGGGAGCATCCGCGAACGCGAAGGGGAGTGGAGCGCATGCGAGCAATCACCCGAATCCTGAACTACGTCAAGGCGATGCGGCGGGCTCGCCGTAATCGGACAGATCTCCTCGGCTGGCTCATCCGGCGGCCACAGCTGCTGGTCAGCACCATGATCCAGGAGACGATGCTGCTGTTCTCCAACCGGGTCGACCCGCATCTGAAGGACCTGGCCGAGCTGAAGGCCGCCGCTCTGGTGAACTGCCAGTTCTGCCTCGACATCGGTTCGACGCTGGCCCACTACGGCGGACTCACCGAAGCCCAGGTCACCGAGCTGCCGAAGTATCGGGACAGCGACGCGTACAGCGGTCTGGAGAAACTCGTCCTCTCCTACGCCGAGGCCATGACGCTCACGCCGACCTCACTCGATCTGAGTGAGATTCGGGCCCAGCTGTTGACCCACCTGAGCAAGGCCCAGCTCGCCGAACTGGCCGCGGCCATCGCCTGGGAAGAACCAGCGTGCCCGTGTCAACCAGGCACTCGGCGTGCGCCCGGCCGGGATGGCCGAGGGCATGACCTGTGCGCTGCCCGAACCCCGCCAGGCGGGCTGACACCTTCAGGTTCACACCTTTTCCATTCGCGCAGCAATGAATTCGGCGCGGTCGTACCGTCATAGCCGGTGTCCATGTACTGACCACTTGGAGCAACCATGACCTCGACCGCACCCGTCACCTCCGGAACCGTCGCCGTGCCGGACGGCACCATCTACTACGAAGTCCGCGGCAGCGGCCCACTGATCGCCCTGATCGGCGCGCCGATGGATTCCGGACCGTTCGGCGCGCTGGCCGAACTGCTCGCCCCCGACTACACCGTGCTCTGCAGCGACCCGCGGGGCCACGGCCGCAGCCCGGTCAACGACACCGACAAGGACTCGACTCCGGAACTGCGCGCCGACGACCTCGCCCGTGTGCTCACCCATGTCGGCCAGGGACCGGCCACCGTGCTCGGGTCCAGCGGTGGTGCGATCACCGGTCTGGCGCTGGCCATCGCCCGGCCCGATCTCGTGCCGACCCTCATTGCACACGAGCCGCCGCTGCGCGAACTGCTCCCCGATCGCGACGAGCTGCGTGCTCGGACCGACGAGGTCCGGGCCGTCTACGAGACCGGCGATGTGCTCGGCGCGGTCCGCAAATTCTTCGCCATGACCGGTCTGTTCATGCCCGAGGAAGTGTTGCAGGAGATGTTCGGCGGCGAGCGGGACCCGCAGTCGATCGCCTCCGATGACTTCTTCTACCGCCACGAGCTGCACACCACCTCCGGCTGGCAGCCGTCCCTCGACGCCCTCCGCGCCACCCCGACGAAGATCATCATCGGCATCGGCGACGAATCCGCCGACAAGTTCTGCGATCGCACCTCCCGGGCCCTCGGCGTCGAGCTCGGCATCGAGCCGACCCTTTTCCCCGGCGGCCACGGCGGTTTCATGGAACAGCCCGACGCCTTCGCCAAGCGCCTGCGCGAAATCCTGCAGGACAACTGACCGAATTCGTCGACGACCATGCATGGGCGGCAGGGCCACCCGGGTTTTGCCTGCGGCAATGCATGGTCGTCGGTAAACGTGAGGAATAGGCTGAGGACACACTGATCCGAGGGTGCGGAGGTGTGGACTATGAGGATTCGAACGGTTCGGGGCGTGGGATTCGGGGTGGTGGGGCTCGCGATATTCACGGCCGCTGTGGCGGTCTCGCCGGCGGCTCGCGCCGATGGGCAGCTCTACGTGTGCGATGAGGTGCAGGTCACGATGGACGGGCACGGGCTCGGGACCGGGAACTGCGTGTCCGCGGGAGGCGGAGCGCCTGCCATGGGATTGATCACCGGCGCTTTCGATATCTCGAGGCGCTCGGACAACTACACGGTGCATTGTTCCGACAATGGCGGCACGACCGGAGAATCATGGCTCCCGGGTGAGGTGAACGGGGGCTCGACACAATGCGCTCCGACTTCCTGACCGGATTCAGTCGGGACGAATTGCCCAGCGCGCGTATGTATTTTCGGGATTCACCGTGACGATGTCGGCGACCTGCACGATATCGTCGGGTATCAGGCCGCCGAAATGCGCGAGGCTGGGAACGATCACCGCATCGGCCTCGAGGCGGGAGATCAGCGTGCGTACGCGCACGAACGGGCGATCGGTCTCGGGGCCGAAGACCAGGGTCTTGCACAGGTCGTAGCCGAGCCGGCGAGCCAGATGCTGGATCTGAGCCTCGTCCCAGTGTTGCTGTGCCCCCGACACGTCGTGCCGGAGGAATCCGATCGCTGATGGTTGTGGCCGCATCTTGCCGCTCTCTTGAACTGATCCGCCTGGCGCCGGTGTCAACGCTACGGCTAACCAGTGCCGAACATAGGGTGATCGGGCCAGAAACTGCTCCTCGCAAACGTGTCGCGATCGGAGTGTCCGCGCCGACGCCACCGCGATTACCACCGAAAATGCTTGGTATGCAATGCATTACCTAATTTCGGTGAGCCTCTCTTTGCTGGCGGGAATCCCTCTGAAGCATTACCGTTCCCCTCGTGAGGGACGATTTCGACGGGTCGGTGGCGGTCGCGCAACCGACCGAACCGCATGCGGTGGGATTGGCGACGCGCCTGAATTGGCTGCGTGCCGGCGTATTGGGAGCCAACGATGGAATCGTCTCCGTGGCAGGCATTGTGGTCGGCGTGGCGGCGGCCACCAGCAACAGCACCGCGATCATGACGGCGGGCGTGGCCGGACTCGCGGCCGGCGCGGTCTCGATGGCCTTGGGCGAGTACGTCTCGGTGAGCACCCAGCGCGACAGCGAGCGCGCGCTACTGGAAACCGAGCGACGCGAATTGGCCGAGCAACCCGAGGCCGAACTGGCGGAGCTCGCGGCCATCTATCGGGCGAAGGGCCTCTCACCGGCCACGGCTCAGGCTGTGGCGGAGGAACTCACGGCCCGGGACGCGTTCACCGCGCACGCGGAGGCCGAGCTCGGCATCGACCCGGACGAACTGACCAACCCGCTGCACGCCGCGCTGTCCTCAGCGCTGTCGTTCACACTGGGCGCGCTACTGCCACTACTGGCAATCCTGACGCCCCAGGCGATCCGGGTACCACTCACCATGGCCGCGGTGCTCGCCGCACTGGCCTTGACCGGGGCCGTGGGCGCCCGGCTCGGCCAGGCCCCGGTGGCGCGGGCGACCGTGCGCGTCCTCGCGGGCGGTGCGCTCGCCATGATCACCACCTATACGATCGGGCACCTGGTCGGCGTCGCGATCTGATCGGGAATCGCTGCGGCCGGCCAGGTCTCACGCGATCGGCGTGGGCGTGAGTCGCGGACCCGCCGACGCGGCGGTGTCTTCTTGCAGTGGGTACCCAATGGTGCGACGGCCCGGACGCTGCGGAGACGGCGTCCGGGCCGAGCTGCCCCGGCACTGCATGCGCTGCCCAGCGCACTGCTGGGCACCGGAGGTCCTACGGCGTCACCGGTGGCGGGGAGTCTGAAGTCTGCCGCCGGTGACACGGGGGTGCATTCCCTGCGCGGTGCCGCGCGCAGCGCGCCGCGTAGTGCCCGGATCAATGCCGGCGGGCGCGAAGTTCCGCCGGTGCCAACGAGTTTCGCGTATCCGGCTGGGCCCGGCATCTCGGGAAAGCCGGTAGGCACGCAAGGTCTCCGGCTTGGCACGACTGGTCGGTCATGTGCGGAGTACGGCCGCTGCCTGCGCGCCGGCTTCGCCACGCGGGCAGCCCGCGGCGGGGCCGGCGACCAGGAGATCGCGGGTCAGGGCCGCCGGCCCAATCCCCGGACCGTGCACGGGTACATTCGGGCCGTGAATCCACTGGAAGGCAATGCCGTGACCTAACTTTGTTTGTGATAGCTGTTCAGGAAAATGCGCCACTATTCTGGTCGGCAGTCCAGATTATTGGAAGCCTCCGCATCGAATCGAGTAGTGCAATACGCAGGTAGCCCAGGCGGTCGGGGGATAGGGTGACGACATCAACTATCCGGGCGTCTCAATAAGGGGGGACCTCGATGTCTCGGGATGCAGAACCTGCCGAACTGCGCATAGCGCTCGTCTGCTATGGCGGCGTATCGCTTGCCATTTATATGCATGGCATAACTAAAGAACTGCACAAACTCGTCCGCGCATCGCGTGCTCTGGATCAAATTCTGGAAAGCGACTCGCAGGTCGTGAATCCGTTCGTGGGAGCAGATGGCCAACCATCGGATACGGAAAGCGTTTACTTCGACGTCCTTTCGCGGATGCGGGCGAAGGGGCAGCCGCTGTCGGTCGGGATCGACATCATTGCCGGAACCTCCGCCGGGGGCATCAACGGCGTGGTCCTCGGCAAGGCCATCGCGCAGAACGCGGATCAGGGACCGTTGAAGCGGCTCTGGATCGACGAGGCCGACCTTGGAATATTGGCACGCAGCATGCATATCGGCGGGCCGAAGCTGCGCACGGCGCTGGCGTTCATCGGCAAATTGGCGACCTTCTGGACCGATCGCGCGGTATTGAACGGCGAAGTCATGTCACGGCTCCTGTATCAGGCGCTGGCCGGGATGGATGAGAAGCGACCGGTCGCTTGGTCGGCGAATTCGCGTGGGCCCGCGGCCGAAACGCTGATTTCGCGAACCGGTGAGTTGTCGCTCTTCGTGACCACGACCGATCTGAACGGATTCGACGTAGCGGTGGCGTCGAGCGATGGCGGTGTGGGTCAGCGGGACCGGGAACATGCGCAGGTACTCGAGTTCATCCGGGACGACAACAATAGGGAGGCATTCGGCGCGCAGGCGACACCGACCCTGTCCTTCGCGGCGAGGGCGACCTCCGCCTTCCCCGGTGCGTTCGAACCGGTCAATCCGGGAACTTTCCCGGCCCAGGCTCAGTTTCCTCCTAGCGCACGGGTGAATACCGATCTCTTCCACTACAGCTATCAAGAGGACGGCCGTAACGCGGGCGCCGCCTGGTTCGTGGATGGTGGCGTGCTCGACAACGCGCCGTTCGACCTCGTCGTCGACGCGATCAGCCGCAGACGGTCGTCCACCGAGGTGCATCGCCGGCTCGTCTACATCGAGCCGGATCCGGGATGCGCTCTCTCGGCTCCACCTGCCGACCCCAACAGCGGCAAGGCCGCGAAACGCAGTTGGGCAGCGGATGTTCAGAAGGTGCTCGTCGGAATCAGGGGTAGCCGATCACTGATCAGAGATCTGATCCGACTGCGTGACATGAACGAGAAGATCACCGAGATGGGCGCCATCGCCATGCGCCAGGAGGTCGAGGTTCTCGACCGGATCAGCGCTGCCGTCGCATCGATACCTGGTTGCGAACAGGCTGTGCCACAGCTCAATTCGCAAGATCTCGGTACGGCCATCGAGGCAATGCCCGAACTCGGGTTCTTGAGGGACCAGGAGAAATTCCAGGAGGTTTCGGACAAAATGCACACCGAAGCCGTCACCGCACTCGGTTCGACCTGGAATACCTATCAACGGCTGAAAGTCGAGGCAGCCGCCCGATGCATCGCGGACGCGATCGTGCAATATTTCGCGTTGCCCGGCGAATCGGGGACCGCGGTGTTCATCCGATGCGCTATGGCCGCCTGGCTGCGCAGGCAACCATGCTGGACCGCAAACGACTCCGCGGAACTGTCCAAGCTCCTGCAACACATCGATACCCCGTACCGGCATCGCCGGATCATGTTCATCCTCGCCGGGCTCAACAAGCTCTATACGGCCGAGGGCGGGCCACCGCGGGCGGATATCAACGATCTCAAGGGCCAGGCATGGTCGCAGCTGGACGAGATAACGGCTGCACCCGTTGCCGCGATTCGAGCTCTGGCCGACAAGGGGCTGCTCGACTTTCTGCGCCCGCAACGGTTGCAGGCCAACTTGTTCGAGGGCGAGAGGTTCCGGAAACCGGAGGACTTCGCCGGATGCGAGGAGAATGCGAAGAGTTTCACCGACCTCAAAACCGCTTACGCAGAACAGATTCAGGAAAGACTCGGAAACGGTGGACAGGTGCTCTGGGACGCGTTCGCGGCGATGACTCAGAAGTGGAACAAGCGCGATCGCATCCTCCTGGCCAGCCGGTACCTGGGCTTCCCGCTCTGGGACGGGCTGCTGTTCCCGACGATCTCGTTGTCGTATCTACCGCAATTCACTCCCATTCCGATGACTCAGTTCAGTCCCCTTCGCGCGACCGCACTCGAGCCGCTGGGCGCGGGCAAGCTCAAGGGTGTCGAGCTGCACCACTTCGGCGCGTTCGCCCACGCACCCGACCGGGAGAACGACTACCTGTGGGGCCGGCTCGACGCCGCCGAGCTGATACTCCGCACCCTCGACGAAACATTCCCAGACGGAACACCACTGGGCCGAACCCTGCTCCCGCAGGCGCTGCATGCCGTGCTGACGACCGAAGATGATCTCCGGCGGATCCCGGCGCAATTGCTCGAGTCCCTTCACGCACAGATTCCGGTGCTCAGCGCCAAGATCGCCGAAGGCGGTGACGCCGCGCGCTGGCCATAGCGAAAACAGCTGGCGGACCATGCTTTCTGCGATACACAGCCCACGTTCCGGCGAAAACCACGGGGCCACAACGTTGCACTACCAGGGCAGCGGGCCATTGACATCGAAGAATCCGCCGGTCGGGCCGTCCACGCCGATCAGCGCCATCCGCACGATCATCTCGGCCGCTTCCTGAGCTGTCTGGTGACCGCTGTTGTTGTGCCACACCTCTTTCGTCGCCTGCCGCCCCCGCTCGGCGTCCCGACTCCCGAGATACACCGTGTGTGCCCGTCCGCCACGAGCTGCCGCGCAGTCTCGAAGCTGATCCCGTTGTCAGCTCCAGTCACATGGCCGCCGTAAAGAGCGACGGAGATCGCTCGATGCCTGGTCACCGGGCGCGAATGGTCACCGACAGGTAGCTGTCGCGGGCCTTTGTATCCGTTCGATCTCGTTGGGAGTTATGTGGTCTTTCGTCCGTTACGGTGATCTTCCCACTTGAGCCATGTTCGCCGCCAAGGATTCGGGAATGAGCTCGAAGGGTGCTATCGGTTTGCTGCGCGATGGTCGGGAGTCGGGTGCGGGGACCGGCGCAGTGGTCTGGGGTTGTGTTGTCGGCGGTAGGGCTGCCGGTGAGCTCGGCGGGTCTGGTGGCAGCCCGAATTCCGAAAGGGGTAGGGCAGTGGCGATCCTCGATGATGGTGTCGTGCAACAGGTTTCGTTGCCGGCCGACTCGCTGTTGGACGATTATGGTGCCTGGTTGGCTGGGCATTCCGCTGCGCTGGAGTTGTTCTTCGCGCAGGACGCGCCGAGTGTGGGCGCGCTCGACGACCCCTGGACACTGCAGGGGCTGCAGGCCGCGGTGCGGATGGCACGGACACGGATCGTGGATCGTCGTGGCATCCTCGCCCCCGAGAATCGCGCCCTGATCGATCGGTTCGGACGGTTCGTCGGGGAAGTGTTCGTGCGTCAGTTCGACGGATCGTGGACCAACGTGCTCGACAACGCACCGCCCGACGTGCAGGTCTGGCCGATGGTCCGCTGCACCGGCTACCTCGCCTGCATCGCACCACACAGCGCGGTCGAGATAGCCATCGCACAGGGCCGCCCCCAGGGACCCGCCGCAACACCCGACGGCATCCTCACCGATCTGTACCGGGGGGTGCAGGACAAGTACCTGACCTGGATCGCCGCCGACCCGACCTCGCCGTACCGGGCGACAGCATGAATCGGGCCCGCCGCGAATGTCGCGGCGGGCCCGATCGATTGGCCGGGGCTCAGCGGGTGAATGTCGAGGCGTTCTTGGCCAGGTCGAGCAGGGGTTGAGGGAAGATGCCGAGGACCAGGGTGGCCGCGGCGGTGAGGGCGATGACCGTGCTGGTCAGGGTGGGGTAGACGACGTTGGGCGGGGTGGCCGGCGGGTCGGTGAAGAACATCAGAACGATCACGCGGATGTAGAAGAAGGCCGCGATGGCGCTGGAGATGACACCGACGATGACCAGGGTGGCGGCATCGCCGCCGGTTGCCGCGGCGAACACGCCGAATTTGGCGATGAAGCCGCTGGTGAGCGGGATACCGGCGAAGGACAGCAGGAACAGGGAGAAGATGGTCGCCAGCCAGGGGGAGCGGCGGCCCATGCCGGCCCAGGCGGGCAACGCCGTTGCCTCGTCACCGTTCTCGTCGCGCACCAGACTGACCACGGCGAAGCCGCCGAGGGTGCCGAGGCCGTAGACGGCGAGGTAGAACAGGACGGACGAGACGCCCGCGGTGGTCGCGGCCACCAGGGCGGTCAGGATGAATCCGGCATGTGCCACCGAGGAATACGCGAGCATGCGCTTCATGTCGGTCTGGGTGACGGCGAGGATCGCGCCGACGACCATGGTGGCGATGGCGACCGCCGCGAGCACCGGCCGCCAGTCGTTGCGCAGGTCGGGGACCGCCACGTACAGCACGCGCAGCAATGCACCGACCGCGGCGATCTTGGTGGCGGCGGCCATGAATGCGGTGATCGAGGTCGGCGCGCCCTGGTAGACGTCGGGCACCCAGGACTGGAACGGGACCGCGCCGATCTTGAACAGCAGGCCCACCGCCAGCATGGCGATGCCGAGAATCGCCAGGGTGTGCGAGCTTCCGGCATCGCGGGTGACGGCTTCGGCAATGCCTGCCAGGCGGATGGTGCCGGCATAGCCGTACAGCAGCGCCATGCCGTAGAGGAAGAAGGCCGACGAGAACGCGCCCAGCAGGAAGTATTTCAGCGCGGCCTCCTGCGACAGCAGCCGGCGCCGCCGCGCCAGCCCGCACAGCAGGTACAGCGGCAGCGACAGCACTTCCAGCGCCACGAACATGGTGAGCAGGTCGTTCGAGGCCGGGAACAGCATGAGACCGGCGAGCGCGAACAGGGTGAGGGGGAAGACCTCGGTGGTGGCGACTCCGGCCTTGGTGGCGGCGACTTCGTCGCCGCTGCCGGGCGTGGCCGCCGCCTGCGGGGTGAAGGCGTCCACCCCGCCGCGCGAGGCGGTCAGGCTCCAGGTGCCGGGCCCTTCCCGCCGCACCGGCATGCGGTCGGCATGGCGTTCGGCGATGAACAGCAGTCCGAGGATGCCGACCACGACGATGGTGCCCTGCAGGAACAGGGAAACCCCGTCGATGGCAACCGCGCCCACGACCGCCGTCTCGCGGACATCACGCAGTCCGATCACCGCGCCGAGCGCGACGGCCAGGCCGCCCAGTCCGAGCACCAGCTGGATCCCGTATCGGAATCGCCGGGGCGCGAAGGCTTCCACCAGCACGCCCGCGACGGCGACGCCGAACACGATCAGCATCGGGGACAGGTCTCGGTACTCGATGCTCGGTGCCGGGACTGTCGCGGCGAGCAGCAGACCTCCACTCATTTGTGGGCACCTCCCGTGGTCGTCTGGGCGGCTTCCGGCTGTACGGCCGGCGCCGGGTTGTGCTGTCCGATGGTGGTGAGGGTGCGGGCGACGGCCGGATCGATCCGGTCCAGCGCCGGTTTCGGGTACGCGCCCAGGAACAGCAGGGCGAGGATGAGCGGGACCACGACCACCAATTCACGGGGGAGCAGGTCGTAGAGCCGCTCGTTGCCCTCCTTCACCGGGCCAGTCATCATGCGCTGGTACATCCACAGCACATACAACGCCGCCAGCACCAGCGCGGAGGCTGCGAGGACGGCCGCCACCGGGTATCGGGTGAATGTGCCGATCAGGACCAGGAATTCGCTGATGAACGGTGCGAGACCGGGCAGCGAGAGGGTGGCCAGGCCGGAGATGAGGAAGGTGCCCGCCAGGATGGGCGCGACCTTCTGGACACCGCCGAACGCGGCGATGAGCCGGGTTCCCCGGCGCGACACCAGGAATCCGGCGATCAGGAACAGCGCCGCGGTGGAGATGCCGTGGTTGACCATGTACAGCGTCGCACCGGTGCCACCCTGGGTGGTGAGCGCGAAGATGCCGAGGATGATGAACCCGAAGTGCGAGATCGAGGTGTACGCGATCAGTCGCATGACGTCGGTCTGGCCGATGGCCAGCAGCGCGCCGTAGATGATCCCGATCACCGCGAGCACGCTGATCAGCGGCGCGTAAGTCGAAGTGGCGGAAGGGAACAGCAGCAGGCAGTAGCGCAGCATGCCGAAGGTGCCGACCTTGTCGACCACCGCCATCATGAGCACCGCACTGGCCGGGGTGGCCGATACCGCGGCGTCGGGCAGCCAAGTGTGCAGCGGCCACAGCGGGGCCTTCACCGCGAAGGCGAACATGAAGCCCAGGAACAGCGCGTTCAGCACCGCGGGCGTCGCACCGAGGTGGCCGGAGTTGGCCGCCTCCATGACCGTCCGGAAGTCGAAGGTGCCGCCGCCATTGCTGCCGAGCTTGTCGCGTGCGGTGATGACGTACAGCCCGATGACCGCCGCCAGCATGATGAGCCCGCCGAACAGGTTGTACAGCAGGAATTTCACCGCGGCCCGCGACCGCTGCTGCCGCACCGCCGCATCCCCGGTCCGCGGTCCGAAGCCGCCGATGAGGAAGTACATCGGAATGAGCATGACCTCGAAGAACACGTAGAACAGCAGAATGTCCAACGCGGTGAACGAGATCAGCACCATGGATTCGACGACGAGGGTGAGCGCCACGTAGTAGTGCGCGACCCGCGGGCCGCTGCCCACCTCACGCTCGTCCTGCCATCCGGCGAGCAGCAGCAGCGGCACCAGCCCGGTGGTCAACAGCACCAGGACCAGCGCGATGCCGTCCATGCCGAGGGTGTAGCCGGCCCCGAAAGCCGGGATCCACTGCTGCTTCTCGACGAACTGGTATTGCGCGCCACCGGTTTCGAACCGGGTGGCCAGCCAGATGGCGATGCCGAGGGTGCCCAGCGAGACCAGCAGCGCGAAGACCCGCACCCCGGTGCGCCGGCCCGCCGGAAACAGCAGTGCGAGTGCGGCTCCGGCGAGGGGCACCGCCCACAGCGTGGTGAGCCAGGGGAATTCCCGCACGGCGCCCAACGATGAACTAGCAAGGTCGTTCACAGGAACCTCACCGCCAGCAGGGCGGCGACCACCAGGGCCGCGCCGGTGAACATGGACAGGGCGTAGGAGCGCACGAAACCGGTTTGCACGCGCCGGACCCGGGCCGACAGGCCGCCGATGACGGCGGCCGTGGTGTTGACCAGGCCGTCGATGCCGCGGTTGTCGAGGAACACCAGCGACCGGGTCAGGTGCTGGCCGGGGCGCATGAAAGCGGCCTCGTTGGCGGCGTCGCCGTAGAGGTCGCGGCGGGCGGCCTCGACGAGCGGTCCTGCGGCAGGGGCGGTTTCGGGGATCTTGCCGTGTGCGTACTGGTCGTAGGCCACCCAGATGCCGGCCGCCACCACCGCCAGCGCGAAGAAGGTGATCGCCCAGGACGGGATGAACGGTTCGGCGTGGTGCTCACCGACGACCGGGGCCAGCCAGTTGGTGAGCGAGGAACCGTAGGCGAAGAGCATGCCGGAGAACACCGAGCCGAAGGCCAGCAGGATCATCGGCCCGGTCATGGAGGCGGGTGCCTCGTGCGGGTGCACGCCCGCACGCCAGCGGCGTTCGCCGAAGAACGTGAGGATCATGACGCGGGTCATGTAGAAGGCGGTGATGCCCGCGCCGCACAGTGCGGCGAAGCCGGTGATGATGCCGCCGAATCCGCCGTGCGCGAACGCCGCCTCGATGATCCGGTCCTTGGACCAGAACCCCGCGAACGGCGGAACACCCAGGATGGCAAGGTATCCCAGCCCGAAGGTGACGTAGGTGACGGGCAGCAGTTTGCGCAGTCCGCCGTAGCGGCGCATATCGGTCTCGTCGTCCATGGCGTGCATGACCGAGCCCGCGCCGAGGAACAGCCCGGCCTTGAAGAAGCCGTGCGTGAGCAGGTGCATGATGGCCGCCGCGTAGCCGATGGGGCCGAGTCCGGCGGCGAGGACCATGTAGCCGATCTGGCTCATGGTCGAGGCCGCGAGGGCCTTCTTGATGTCGTCCTTGGCGCAACCGATGATGGCGCCGAACAGCAATGTGATTGCGCCGACTGCCATTACGGCGGCCTGCGCACCCGGAGCCAGATCGAAGATCGGGTTCGAGCGGGCGATCAGGTAGACACCGGCGGTGACCATGGTGGCCGCGTGGATGAGCGCCGACACGGGTGTCGGGCCCTCCATCGCGTCCCCGAGCCAGGACTGGAGCGGCACCTGCGCGGACTTGCCGCAGGCTCCGAGCAGCAGCAGCAGCCCGATGGCCGTGAGGGTTCCGGTGCCGGCCTGACCGGCGGCCCCGAACACGGTTCCGAAGTCGATGCTCCCGAAGGTCGCGAACATGACCATGAGCGCGATGGCCAGCCCCATGTCGCCGACCCGGTTGACCACGAACGCCTTCTTGGCCGCCGTTGCGGCGGAAGGCTTCTCGTACCAGAACCCGATCAGCAGATAGGACGCCAGACCGACGCCTTCCCAGCCCAG
Source organism: Nocardia sp. NPDC059228 (assembly GCF_042754245.1). Lineage (NCBI taxonomy): Bacteria > Bacillati > Actinomycetota > Actinomycetes > Mycobacteriales > Nocardiaceae > Nocardia > Nocardia sp. NPDC059228. The sequence continues at coordinate 186,457 of NZ_JBHZAL010000013.1, forward strand.
GTACAGCACCAGGTAGTTGTCGGCGAGGACCAGCACCAGCATGGCGGCCAGGAACAGGTTGAGGTAGGCGAAGAATCGCCGCCGTCCCGGATCATGGGCCATGTAGCCGACCGAGTAGAGGTGGATCAGCGAGCCCACGCCGGTGATCAGGAGCGCGAAGCACATCGACAGCTGATCCAGTTGCAGAGCGAAGTCCACCTTCAGCCCGGTCAGCGGCAGCCACTCGAACAGGCTGTAGTGCACGGCCCGTTGCGCATCCGACCGATCCAGCATGTCGGTGAACGCCCAGGCCGCCACCACGAACGAGGCCAGCGCCATGAGGGTGCCCACGAGGTGACCCCACGTGTCGCTGATCCTGCCGAGCAGCAGCAGGACCACGGCGCCGGCGAGCGGGAGCGCCGGCAGCAGCCACAGCATCATCTGTGCGGTATCCATGTCAGTACCGCAGCAGGTTCGCGTCGTCGACCGAGGTCGAGCGGCGGGCACGGAAGATGCTCATGATGATGGCCAGGCCGACCACGACCTCGGCGGCGGCGACCACCATGGTGAAGAAGGCGAACACCTGGCCGTCGAGGTTGCCGTGGGTGCGGGCGAAGGTGACGAAGGCCAGGTTCACCGCGTTGAGCATCAGCTCGATGCACATGAACACCACGATGGCGTTGCGCCGCACCATGACTCCGGCTGCGCCGATGGTGAAGAGCAGGGCCGAGAGATACAGATAGTTGTCCGGATTCACCGCAAGCCTTCCTCGTGGGAGTCGTTGCCGTTCTTGCCGCCGCTCGCGTCGGTGCCGTTGTGGCCGTTGCCGTTCCGGTGACTGTCACTGCCATTGCCGACGGTGAGCACCACGGCTTCGGTGTGGGCCCGATTGCGCCGGTGCCGCAGGATGGTGCTGACCGACAGCTCCTCGAAGGAGCCGTCCGGCAGTCGCGCGGGGGCGTCGACCGCATTGTGGCGGGCGTACACGCCGGGCGTGGGCAGCGGCGTGACCCGGGTGCCCCGGCGGAAACGTTCCTTCGACAGCGTGCGCTGATCGGTGGGCGGCCCGAACTTCTCGCGGTGCGCGAGCACCATGGCGCCGATGGTGGCGGTGATGAGCAGCGAGCCGGTCAGCTCGAACGCCCACACGTAGCGCACGAAGATGAGTTCGGCCAGCGCCCCGATGCTGTAGTTGCCGCCCAGGCCGGGTCCGGTCTCGGCGACGCTCTTACCGGACATCCCGCGCGCGATGCCGCCGATGAGCAGCATGCCGAAGCCGATGCCCACCACGATGACCGCGAGCCGCTGCCCGCGCAGCGTCTCCCGCAGTGACTCGGCGGAATCCACGCCGACCAGCATCAGCACGAACAGGAACAGCATCATGACCGCGCCGGTGTAGACGACGATCTGCACGATGCCCAGGAACAGCGCGCTCTGGGCGATGTAGAACGCGGACAGCGTGATCATGGTGGCGGCCAGGCACAGTGCCGAATGCACGGCCTTGCGCGCGCACACCATGCCGAGCGCGCCCAGCACCGCGACCACGGCCAGGATCCAGAACTGCACCGCCTCACCGGTGGAGGTGTGGGTGACGATCTGCTGGGCCGGCTGCGACAGGTGGTCGATCATTGCTGCGCCCCTTCCGCTCCGGCGAGTTCGCCGGTGGCGCCGGGGACTTCACCGCGGTAGTAGGAGCCCTCGTCCGCGCCGGGATACATGGCGTGCGGCGGGGCGATCATGCCCGGCTGCATCGGCGCGAGGAGGTCCTGCTTCTCGTAGATGAGGTCGGCCCGATTGTCGTCGGCGAGCTCGTATTCGTTGGTCATGGTCAGTGCCCGGGTCGGGCAGGCCTCGATGCACAGGCCGCAGCCGATGCAGCGCAGATAGTTGATCTGGTAGACGCGGCCGTAACGCTCACCGGGGGAGAAGCGTGCCTCGTCGGTGTTGTCCGCGCCCTCGACGTAGATGGCGTCGGCGGGGCAGGCCCACGCGCAGAGCTCGCAGCCGATGCACTTCTCGAGACCGTCCGGGTGCCGGTTGAGCTGGTGCCGGCCGTGATAGCGCGGCGCGGTCGGGGTTTTGACCTCGGGATACAGCTCGGTGTTCGGCTTCTTGAACATGGTCGAGGCCGTGACCAGGAAGCCGCCGAGCGGTTCCAGCAGACCGGCCTTCTCGGTGGCCGCCGGGGGCGCAGCGGGCATCGGCGGCACCGGGAAGTCCGAGTATGCCCGGGTGGAGTCCGGATCCGGCGAAGCCTTGGTGCGGTCGCCGCCCGCGTGCCCGGCCCGGATGACCAGCGCGAGCAGCACGACCGCGACCACGATCCCGCCGATCACCATGCCCGGCGTTTGGACGTGGGTCCCGTTGTCCTGCAACACCTTCAGAGTGGCGACGTACATGACCCAGGCCAGCGACACCGGGATGAGCAGCTTCCAGCCCAGGTTCATGAACTGGTCGTAGCGCAGTCGCGGCAGGGTGCCGCGCAGCCAGATGAACACGAACAGGAACGTCCACACCTTGGCGGTGAACCACAGCACGGGCCACCAGCCCGAGTTCGCGCCCGCCCACAGGCTGATCGGGAACGGCGCGTGCCAGCCGCCGAAGAACAGCGTGGTGGCCAGCGCGGAAACCGTTGCCATGTTGATGTACTCGGCCATCATGAACATGGCGAACTTCAGCGAGGAGTACTCGGTGTGGAAGCCACCTACCAGCTCACCTTCGGCCTCGGGGAGGTCGAAGGGCGCCCGGTTGGTCTCGCCGACCATCGATACCGCGTAGATCAGGAACGACGGCAGCAGCAGGAAAACGTACCAGGTTCCGTTCTGCGCCTTCACGATTCCCGAGGTGGCCATGGTGCCCGAGAGCAGGAACACCGCCGCGAAGCACAGGGCCATGGCGATCTCGTAGGAGATGACCTGCGCGGTGGAGCGCAGACCGCCCAGCAGCGGATAGGTGGAGCCCGACGCCCAGCCGGCCAGCACGATGCCGTACACGCCGACCGAGGCCATGGCCAGGATGTAGAGCACGCCCACCGGCATATCGGTCAGCTGCAGCGCCGTGCGGTGCCCGAACATGCTGACCTGAGGCCCGAACGGGATCACCGCGAACGCCATCACGGCCGGGATGAGCGAGATCACCGGCGCGAGAATGAAAATGGGCTTGTCGACGATGACCGGGACGATGTCCTCCTTGAGGAGCATCTTGACGCCGTCGGCGATGGATTGCAGGCTGCCGCGCGGGCCGACCCGGTTGGGGCCGACGCGCATCTGCATGAAGGCCACGATCTTGCGTTCGGCGTACACCGCGAGCATCGGTATCAACAGCAGGAAGATGAAGATGCCGATCGATTTGACCAGCACCAGCCACCAGGGGTCGTGGCCGAACATGGACAGGTCACTCACGGTGGTCCTCCCGTCGGATGCGCACCAGGTGTCCGGGTGTGGTGCCGAGCTGCACCAGCACGTCGGAGCCGGGGGAATTCATGGGCAGCCACACCACGCGGTCGGGCATCTCGGTGATGACCAGGGGCAGGGTGATGTGGCCGTGATCGTTGCCGACCGTCACCGGATCGCCGGTGGTGGCGCCGATCTCGGCGGCCGTGTGCGCCGAGAGCCGCACCACCGGGGTGCGGGCGGTGCCGGCCAGGTTGGGTTCGCCGTCCTGGAGCCGGCCGCGGTCGACGAGCATGCGCCAGGATGCGAGCACCGCGGTGCCCGCATGCGGCTGGGCGATGGGGTGCGGGCGGTGCACCGGGGTCGCGGCGGGCGGGCCTTCCCACGCGCCCAGATCCGCCAATTCGGCTCGGGCACTGGCCGCGTCGGGCAGGCCGAGCCGGATCCCCATGTCCGTGGCGATGGCGTCGAGCACCCGGTATTCGGGCATCGGCGCGGCCTCGCGACGCACGGTGGCGTCGCGCAGGGCCGCGTCGAACTGGCGGTGGCGGCCCTCCCAGGTGAGAAAGGTGCCGTTCTTCTCCATGGCCGAGGCGACGGGGAAGACGACGTCGGCGCGGTCGCTGATATCGCTGCGGCGTAGTTCGATCGACACCACGAAGCTCGCGGCATCGATGGCCGACAAGGCCGCGTGCGGGTCGGGCAGGTCGCCGACCTCCACCCCCGCGATGAGCAGCGCGCCCAGCGTCGGGGCGGCGGCCAGGATGGCGCTGGTGTCGCGGCCCGGCGCCGCGGGGAGATCGTTGACATTCCACGCGTCCCGAACCTGCTGGCGCGCCGCGGAATCCGCGACGGGCCGCCCGCCCGGCAGGAGCACCGGAAGTGCACCGGCCTCCAGCGCGCCGCGCTCACCGGCACGGCGCGGGATCCACGCCAGGGTGGCGCCGGTCTCGTCGGCCAGGCGGGCGGCCGCGGACAGACCACCCGGAATGCCGCCGAGACGTTCGCCGACCAGGATGAGGGCGCCAGGCCCGCGCAGCAGGTCCGCGATCTCGCGCAGGCGGGTGTATCCGGCGGTGGCGGGATCGGTCTCACCGGTGCGGACCGCCTCCAGCACATGCGGTTCCGAGCCGGGCGCGGTGAGCAGCAGGGTGCCGGACATGCGCTGCAGGCCGCGGGTCATATAGGGGGCCAGCGAGTAGATCGGGGTGCCGTTCTTGCGGGCCGCCTTGCGCAGCCGCAGGTACACCATCGGCGATTCCTCTTCGGCCTCGAAGCCGGCGAGCAGCACGAACGGGGCGCGTTCGAGCGCCGCGTAGTCGACCGTGATGCCCTGTCCCGCAATGCGAGCCGCCAGGAAGTCGGCCTCCTCGCCGGAGTGCTCGCGGGCGCGGAAGTCGATGTCGTTGGTGTTCAACGCGATTCGCGCGAACTTGGAATACGCGTAGGCATCCTCGAGCGTGACGCGGCCGCCGATCAGCACACCGGCATTGCCGCGTGCCGACGCCAGTCCGCGCGCCGCAGTCCTGATCGCCTCGGACCAGGAGGCGGGCTGCAGCGTCCCATCCTTCCAGCTGCGCACCATGGGCGTGGTGAGCCGGTCCGGTTCGGTGGCGTACGCGAACGCGAAACGGCCCTTGTCGCAGTTCCATTCCTCGTTGACCTGCGGGTCGTCACCGGCGAGGCGGCGCATGACCTTGCCGCGGCGGTGGTCGGTGCGCTGGGCGCAGCCCGAGGCGCAGTGCTCGCACACCGCCGGGCTGGACACCAGGTCGAAGGGCCGGGCGCGGAAGCGGTAGGTCGAGCCGGTGAGCGCGCCGACCGGGCAGATCTGCACGGTGTTGCCGGAGAAGTAGGAGTCCAACGGCTCCCCGGTGGCGATGCCGACCTGTTGCAGCGCACCGCGATCCATCAGTTCGATGAACGGGTCACCGGCCACCTGCTGGGAGAACCGGGTGCAGCGCGCGCACAGCACACAGCGTTCCCGGTCCAGCAGGATGGCCGCCGACAGCGGAATCGGCTTGGGATAGGTGCGCTTCTCGCCGTCGAAGCGGGATTCGGCACGGCCGGTGGACATGGCCTGGTTCTGCAGCGGGCATTCGCCGCCCTTGTCGCAGACCGGGCAGTCGAGGGGGTGGTTGATGAGCAGCAGCTCCATCACTCCCTCTTGGGCCTTGGCGGCGGCGGGGGAGGTCAGTTGGGTGTGGATCACCATGCCCTCGGCCACCGTCTGGGTGCAGGAGGCGACGGGCTTGCGCTGTCCCTCGATCTCGACCAGGCACTGCCGGCAGGCGCCGACGGGATCGAGAAGTGGATGGTCACAGAACCGGGGGATCTGGGTGCCGATGAGTTCGGCGGCCCGGATCACCAGGGTGCCGACGGGCACGGAAACCGTTGTGCCATCGATGGTTACGGTCACCATGTCGGTGGGGGTCACCCCGCCGCCGGTCGTGGAGCTCACTGTCGAGGTCATCGCGCTCCTTCAGCCCAGACGGTGGACCGGGCCGGGTCGAACGGGCAGGCGCCGAGGCGGATGTGCTCGGCGTACTCGTCGCGGAAGTACTTCAGGGAGGAGAAGATCGGGCTGGCCGCGCCGTCGCCGAGGGCGCAGAAGGACTTGCCGTTGATGTTGTCGGCGATGTCGGCGAGCTTGTCCAGATCGGTCTCGTGGCCCCGGCCGTTCTCCAGCCGCTGCAGCAGCTGGACCAGCCAGTAGGTGCCCTCGCGGCAGGGGGTGCACTTACCGCAGGATTCGTGGGCGTAGAACTCGGTCCAGCGCAACACCGCCCGCACGACGCAGGTGGTGTCGTCGAAGATCTGGAGGGCCTTGGTGCCGAGCATGGAGCCCGCCGCCGATACGCCCTCGTAGTCGAGAGCGACATCGAGGTGCTCGTCGGTGAAGATCGGGGTGGACGAGCCGCCCGGCGTCCAGAACTTGAGGGTGTGGCCGGCGCGGATGCCACCCGCGTAGGTCAGCAACTCCCGCAAGGTGATTCCGAGCGGCGCTTCGTACTGCCCCGGTCGCGCCACGTGACCGGAGAGTGAGTAGATCGTGAAGCCCGGCGACTTCTCGGTGCCGAACGACCGGAACCAGTCCACGCCATTGGCGATGATGGATGGCACGGACGCAATGGATTCCACATTGTTGACCACGGTCGGGCAGGCGTAGAGACCCGCCACCGCCGGGAACGGGGGACGCAGGCGCGGCTGGCCGCGGCGGCCCTCGAGCGAATCCAGCAGGGCGGTCTCCTCACCGCAGATGTAGGCGCCCGCACCGGCGTGCACCACGATCTCGAGGTCGAAGCCGGAGCCCTGGATATCGCGGCCGAGATAGCCTGCGGCATAGGCCTGCTGGACCGCCGCCTGCAGACGGCGCAGCACCGTCACCACCTCCCCGCGCACATAGATGAAGGCGTGCGAGGCGCGAATGGCGTAGGCGGCGATGATGACGCCCTCGACGAGGGTGTGCGGGCTCGCCAGCATGAGCGGAATGTCCTTGCAGGTACCGGGTTCCGACTCATCGGCGTTGACCACCAGGTAGTGCGGCTTGGTGGTGCCGTCGGGACCGGGGCCCTGCGGGATGAAACCCCACTTCATGCCGGTGGGGAAGCCTGCGCCGCCGCGGCCGCGCAGGCCGGAGTCCTTCACCGTGGCGATGACCTCGTCCGGGTTCATGCGCAGGGCCTTCGGCAGTGCGCGGTACCCGCCCTGGTCGCGGTAGGCCGCCAGGGTCCAGCCCTCCGGGTCCGCCCAGTGCTTGGAGAGGACGGGAGTCAGAGCGGTCGTCACTGCGCGCCTCCGTCGATCGGCTTCTGTTCCGCGACATGCAGATCCCGTTCGGCGACATGCAGGCCGGCGAGAGTGGCGGGTCCGGCACCGCCGTCGGTGGCGCCGGGCCGCTGGTCCTCGTATCCGGCGAGAATGCGGGCGGTCTCGCGGAAGGTGCACAACGGGATGCCGCTGCGCGATCCGGTCACGGGTTCCCCGCGCCGCAGCGAATCCACCAGTCCCTTGGCCGATTCCGGGGTCTGGTTGTCGAAGAACTCCCAGTTGACCATGACGATCGGTGCGTAATCGCAGGCCGCATTACACTCGATGTGCTCGAGGGTGACCGCGCCGTCGGCGGTGGTCTCTCCGTGCGTGATTCCCAGGTGCTGCTTCAGCTCCGCGAGGATCTGATCGCCGCCCATGACCGCACACAGCGTGTTGGTGCAGACACCGACGTGATAGTCGCCGGTCGGCGTGCGCCGGTACATCGAGTAGAACGTGGCCACCGCCGTGACCTCGGCATCGGTCAATCCCAGCTGCTCGGCGCAGAATTCGATGCCGGTCCCGGAGACGTACCCCTCCACCGATTGCACCAGATGCAAAAGGGGAAGCAGTGCAGAACGCGGATGGGGGTACCGCTCGATGATCTCGCGGGCCTCGAGCTGCAGACCCTCGCGCACCTTCTCCGGGTAGGGAATCGGCCGCGTGGTCAGGTTGAGCAGGATCTCGGTCATCGGTCCACACCACCCATCACGGGGTCGATGGAGGCGACGGACGCGATCACGTCGGCCACCAGGCCGCCCTCGCACATCGCCGCCACCGCTTGCAGATTCGTGAAGGAGGGGTCGCGATAGTGGACCCGGTAGGGCCGGGTTCCGCCGTCGCTGACCATGTGCACGCCCAGCTCGCCGCGCGGTGATTCGACCGCTACATACACCTGGCCCGGCGGGACGCGCAGGCCCTCGGTCACCAGCTTGAAGTGGTGGATGAGCGACTCCATGGAGGTGCCCATGATCTTGCCGATGTACTGCGGCGAATTGCCGAGTCCGTCCGGCCCGAGCTGCAGATCGGCAGGCCATGCAATCTTCTTGTCCTCCACCATGACCGGGCCCGGCCGCAGCCTGTCGAGGCACTGCTCGACGATCTTGACCGACTCCTTCATCTCGTTGACGCGGATGAGGTAGCGGCCGTAACAGTCGCAGCCGGTGTCGACCTGGACGTCGAACTCGTAGTTCTCGTACCCGCAGTAGGGCTGGGACTTGCGCAGATCGTGCGGCAAACCGGTGGCGCGTAGTACCGGACCCGTGATGCCCAGCGCCATGCACCCGGTGAGGTCCAGGTAACCGACATTGCGGGTACGGGCCTTCCAGATGGGGTTCTGGTTGAGCAGAAGTTCCATGTCCCGCAGGCGCTTCGGCAGCAGGTCCAGCAGCTCGCGCACCTTCTGCACGCCATCATCCGGCAGATCCTGGGCAATGCCGCCGGGCCGGATGAAGGCGTGGTTCATGCGCAGACCGGTGATGGTCTCGAACACGTCCAGGATCAGCTCGCGTTCCCGGAAGCCGAACAGCATGGGGGTGAGCGCACCCAGTTCCATGCCGCCGGTCGCCAGCGCGACCAGATGCGAGGAGATGCGGTTGAGCTCCATGAGCATCACCCGGATGACATTGGCGCGTTCGGGGATGTCGTCGGTGATGTCCAGCAGTTTCTCGACCGCCAGACAGTACGCCGTCTCGTTGAAGAACGGCGACAGGTAGTCCATGCGGGTCACGAAGGTGGTGCCCTGCACCCAGCTGCGGTACTCGAGGTTCTTCTCGATGCCGGTGTGCAGGTAGCCGATGCCGCAGCGGGCCTCGGTGACGGTCTCGCCCTCGATTTCGAGAATGAGCCGCAGCACCCCGTGCGTGGAGGGGTGCTGCGGGCCCATGTTCACGACGATGCGTTCCTCGGCGACCCCGTTCAGGCCAGCGGAGATCTCGTCCCAGTCGTTTCCCACCACGGTGACCGTGTGTTCGGGCCGTTCCTCGGTGTTGCGACGGGACTTGGTGTCGATGTCGTTCATCAGCTGTACGTCCTCCGCTCGTCGGGCGGCGGAATGCGCGCGCCCTTGTATTCGACCGGGATCCCGCCGAGCGGATAGTCCTTGCGCTGCGGGTGGCCACGCCAGTCGTCGGGCATGGCGATGCGGGTCAGCGAGGGGTGACCGTCGAACAGGATGCCGAAGAAGTCGTAGGTCTCCCGTTCGTGCCAGTCCACGGTCGGATAGACCGTGTACAGCGAGGGCAGGTGCGGATCGTCGTCCGGCACCGAGACTTCCAGCCGCACCCGGCGGTTGTGGGTGATGGAGTTGAGGTGGTACAGCGCGTGCAACTCGCGCCCGGTGTCCTCGGGGTAGTGCGCGCCGCTGACACCCAGGCACAACTCGAAGCGCAGGGCTTCGGTGTCGCGCAGCGTCTTCGCCACCAGCACCAGGTGCTCGCGGCGGATGTGCAGGGTCAGCTCGCCGCGGAAGACGACGATCTTCTCCACGGCCTCGTCGAAGGTCTTCGCCAGCGCCGAGCGCAGATTCGCGATGATCTCGTCGAAGATGGGACCGTAGGGCGCGGGCGTGCCGCCGGGCATGGAGACCGTGCGGACCAGCCGGCCGTAGCCGGAGGTGTCGCCGGTGCCGGAGACACCGAACATGCCCTTGCGGACGCCGATCACCTCGTCGGCCGGCTCGGCGGCTGCGGTTGTCTCCGGGGTGTTCTCAGTCGGTTCCACCGCCGCCTCCGGGGGGCTCTCCGTGCCGGTAGGTGCATCAAAGGTCATCGCAGCAGCCCCTTCAACTGAATGGTCGGGGTGCTGGCGAGCGCGGCGCGCTCGGCCTCGCGCACGGCTTCCTCGCGATTGACGCCGAGCGGCATCTCCTGAATCTTCTCGTGCAGCTTCAGGATCGCGTTCAACAGCATCTCCGGCCGCGGCGGGCAGCCGGGCAGGTAGATGTCGACCGGCACGATGTGGTCGACGCCCTGCACGATGGCGTAGTTGTTGAACATGCCGCCCGAGGATGCGCAGACACCCATGGCCAGCACCCATTTCGGTTCGGTCATCTGGTCGTAGACCTGGCGCAGCACCGGGGCCATCTTCTGGCTCACCCGGCCCGCGACGATCATCAGATCGGCCTGGCGCGGCGAGGCGCGGAACGCCTCCATGCCGAAGCGGGCGATATCGAATCGCCCGCCGCCGGTGGCCATCATCTCGATCGCGCAGCACGCCAGGCCGAACGTCGCCGGCCAGAGCGAACTCTTGCGCAGATAGCCGGCCAAATCTTCCACCGTGCTCAGCAGGAACCCGCTGGGCAGCTTCTCCTCGAGACCCATGTCGGACTACATCTCCCGGATCGGGACACCCCGTCTCGCACGGGGTGTCTCATTGGAAATCCCCTGTGCGCCAATCAATCCCAGCTGAGACCGCCGCGCCGCCACTCGTAGGCGTAGGCGACCGAGACGTTGAAGATGAACAACGCCATGGCGGCCAGCCCGAACACTCCGAGCGCGTCGAAGTGCACAGCCCACGGGTAGAGGAACACGATCTCGATGTCGAAGATGATGAACAGCATGGCGGTGAGGTAGTACTTCACCGGAAAGCGCTGGCCCGCAGCATTTCCCGGCCCGCCCGCGACAGCGTGGGGGGTGGGTTCGATACCGCACTCATAGGCTTCGAGCTTTGCCCGGTTGTAGCGTTTGGGGCCGATCAGGGCCGCCAGGAAAATGGAGAACACCCCGAACGCGGCGGCCACCGCGCCGAGAACCAGGGTCGGAACCTCGATATTCACAACAGCACTACCCCTCCTGCGAGCTGGACGACGCAATACGGACGGCAGCTGCCGAGGCGCGGGCTGACATCGTCGTCCGCCGGCCAGTCTCGTTCCCCGGGCACCGCTCAGCGACGGCACGGACCTTCGGGGAGTGAGGCGGTGGCTTCATTGATACCGATGCCCGCGCTCGTGTGAGCTACGGCACAGCCTACAACTCGGATGAGAAGATACATCACGATTCGCAAACGCGTTTGATCGAATTCGGAACGGCCTTTTATGACCGATCGGACGCAATCACGAATGTCACGTGACATGGGTTTGCCCTGATCACGAGGGCGAACGAAGATCAGGCCGCGAAGCTATTACCGAGCACACCCAGGACAGCGTCGGTGAGCCGGATGGGGTCGATCGGATGGGGCACCGCGGCCTCGGCGCGCGACCAATTGGCCAGCCAGGTATCGTCCGGGCGGCCGGTCAGCACGACGATCGGCGGGCAGTCCGCGATCTCGTCCTTGAGCTGCTTGGCCAGGCCGAGACCGCCCTCCGGGGCCGACTCGCCGTCGAGGATCAGCAGATCCAGATTGCCGGCGTCCACGCGCTCGAGGGCGACCGGCCCGGTCGCCACCTCGAGATATTCGATGGGCGGCAGATCCGGGTGCGGCCGTCTGCCCAGCGCCAGCATCACCTGGCTCCGGGTATCGGCGTCATTGCTGTAGACGAGGACCCGCACCGCGGCGGGACGTTTCGCATCGGCCACGTTCCGCATGCTACGTCGGTGGTGGGGGAGTGCGGGGCAGCTTCGCCCGAAGTCGCGCGCGCGTCGCGGAATCGCCTGTCGCGCACTACGTCGATGGCCGATTGTTCGTAATTCACGACCGGTACCATCCAGCGAATGAGGGGATACATCACGCAGCGCCTCATCGAAACCGACGTGTGGACCGACGGGTTGGTGGAGCAGGCGGGGGCCGGGTGAGATGAGCACGCGGGTCGAGGTGGTGCCGGGCGACCACCTGGTGGCCAGCGTGGACGGCGTGGTCGCGATTGTCGCACACCGGGATTCGCGGCCGCTGGCCGCCGGATCCGACGCCGTGGCGGTGCTGGACAAGCTGCTGGATCTGGTCGCGGAGGCGTCGTCGCGGGAGACCCGGCGGACCGGGCGGACCTTCGCCCGGCTGGTCAGCACCTGGCTGATGGCTCGCGACGACGAGGAGAACGTCGAATTCGGGGTGCTCACGCCGGGCAGCCGCGGGCTGGCCGTATTCCTGCACGGGCAGGTCACCGCGATCCTGGAGGACGAGCAGCGCCGCGAGGTGCTGCACGGGCGCGACGCGGGATTCAGCGTCGACCGGGTGGTCAGCCCCGCGCCCGCGCGGGCTGCGGCGGTGTTCGTGGACGACGGCGAGCCGCGGGCGACGTTGCCGCCGCCGGGTATCTTCGCACTGCGCGATGGGCGGGTACCCGGGTCCGGGGCGGTGATGTGGCGGGAGGACGCACCCGATACACCGGTCGGTGGCGTGTCGGCGGGAGCACGCGATTCCGGGGCGCGCACGAATCCTGATCCCCGCGTGCGGCAATCGAGACGCAATGGGCAGCCGGCGAACGAGCCCGCAAGGTCGGGGGACGCCGTGTCCGGCAGCGCAGGCAGGAATGCACCGCGTGCCACTCGGCTCGGGGTCGTCGTGCACGGATACGATTGCGCGCGTGGGCATCTCAACGATCCGCGGGTCTCCCGCTGTGCGGTGTGCGGCATTCGGATGGAACCGGTGACCGGTGTGCTCACCGAGGGCATCCGGCCGCCGCTGGGTGTGCTGCAGCTCGATGACGGGACCTCGTATGCGCTCGACAGCGATCTGGTGATCGGGCGGGAGCCGGAACGATCCGACCAGGTGCGGCGCGGTGCGCAGGCGATTCGGATCCCCGACACCTCCGGCGGCATGTCGCGGGTGCACGCCGAGATCCGGCTCGTGGGGTGGGACGTGCTGGTGATGGACCGCGGCTCGGCCAACGGCACCCACATTCGACCGCCGGGCCGTCCGGATTGGGTACCCGCGGCACCCGGACAGCTGACAGTGCTGAAACCGGGCAGTCAGCTACTTCTTGGCGGCCGGGTATTCACCTTCGATTCTTCGATCAGTCCGGGCTCTCCGCCCTAGGATCACATGAGAATTTAGTCAGGTCAGGCGTACGTTCGGCACCGCGACCACGGCAGACGATGTCAGTCGGCAAATATGTAGATAACCCTGTTGCCGGAAGATGGAACGCGAGCCTCGATGCCCACGCATCCGGTTAGGCATCGAATCGCAATCTTTGCTGGTCACGCCCGGTTATCAGCGGCATCCTAGTAACCACGGATAGTCCCGAGCGTTGGGCGGTGGACACATGCGAATCTCCGAAATACTGCGCCGGAAGGGCAGCGGCGTGGTCACGATTGCACCGGATGCATCAGTGCGTGAACTGCTCAGGGTCCTGGCGACCCACAATGTGGGCGCGGTGATCGTCTCGCGAGACGGTGCCGCCATGTCGGGCATCGTCTCCGAACGAGACATCGTGCGCCGACTCCACGACCAAGGCGCCGCACTCCTCGACGCCTCCGTCTCCTCGATCATGACCGCCGCCGTGCACACCTGCTCGCCCGACGACCGCGTGGAAACCCTCAACGCCACCATGACCGAGCACCGGATCCGCCACCTCCCGGTCCTTCGCGACGGCCGGATGATCGGCATCGTCAGCATCGGAGATGTTGTCAAGAGCCAGATCTCCGAACTCGAAACCGAGCGCGAAGCCCTGGTCAAGTACCTGCAGCACGGCTGACGGATAAACACACTCGTTTCACCCGACTGCCTGCCCGATACGATCGAATCGATTCGTCGTATCGAGAAAAGGCTCTGCGCCCGTGCAGTGAAAGCCCAACGCCTGACGACACTCTGGGCGATTTCACCAAGCGCAGCATTGCACTTCGAACGTGACGACCTCCGCGCCCTCGCCTACCGCTTCGACAACGACAAATGGTGTACCGGCCAGCGTTTCGCCGCCTACACCCAACTCCTCGGCGACCGCTTCAGCGGCCGAGTTCTCTCCGGCGCCCACGCCAATCCCAGCCCCGCACCCTTCTTCCAGCACATCGCCCCACACAGCGTCGTCACCGCCCACCTCGTCGACGAACAAGGCCACCACACCCTCCAGGGCCCGAGACGAAATCCTCGCCTACCTCCGCACCCGCCTCCACCCCGAACCACCCGCGTAGCCTCGCTCGGCTGCCGAAGTATCCGACCCTCGCCGCGCTACGCCGACGACGGGTTCCGGACTGGCGACGATGGACCAGCCACTTGCACGATGCTGCGCCCCGGACAGCACCGTCGCCTATCAGGTTTCGGACGCCTTCAGTGACTGATTCGCTGAGGTCCCAGCCGCTTTCGTATCAAAACAATGGGTGGCGGCGGCTCGACCCTCACCGGCGTTTCTTGAGCCTTGGCGTCTTCGGTGTCTGTTCGACATTCCGAGCATGTCGGCCCTCCGATTCGCGGTGGTGCCTCCGCAGCGCAACGTCCACTGGTTCTGCGCCGACGATGCGGAGGTGTACTCCCGGTAGCCCTTTGTGTGCGCCGTGCTTGGACATGCGGGTCACCACCGCGTCCCCGACGCGCAGCGGTTTGTTGAAGTTCGTCGGGACATAGGCCAGGACCTGCATCGGGGCAGCGCCAGGTCTGTCGTAGGGCGTGAGGGAAACTACCCGAGGCAACGGCGACTTGTTCGGGCGGTCGTTGGACGCGGGTTCCCGGGTAGGACCGACCTCGGTCACCACAAACGTCCTGTCCGGCCATTTCTTCCGTCGTGTCGCCGCGTACCCGAGCGCGGCCGAACGATACGTGTGATCAGAAACTGCGAGCTTGACGCCAATTTCATCGTCACCGCGAAGCCTCTGGCTGCTTTTACTCATTGCCCTCACCTTCCCGCGAGTCGTCTGCGGGTAACGGCGTGCCCGCAGCTGTGCTGAACCCAGTTGAGCAGGGGACGTATCCGCTGCTCAGCATGCCATCACGCTGGCCAGACCGAGGCCGAACCTCACTAAATCCGCCACGTGCCCGGGCACCCCACCCAATGCTGACCGATCCGCTCCAGCAGGGCATCGCGGTGAAGATCCTCGACGGCATCGCCGGCGGCGAGCACGACCCGCGGGTGCTGGTACTCGTCGATCTGAGCCCCGCGATTCCGACGAGCGGCCCGTTCCGCAGGGGCGCGGTGTCGGCGCGGCAGTGGACTGCGGAGGATGGGGAGGCGTTCATCAACTCTTTGCGCAGTCGGGCGTTGCCGATCGGTGTCCACTGCGCGCTGCGTGGAGATCAGCCTGTTCCTGGAGCTTCTGCATCAAGCCCGCGATGGCTGGGTGTGCAAGTGTGCCGAGAGTCCTGCAAGCTCGCCATGGTGACCAGCAGGGCCAGAAGCCGCAGGAGCTGGGCACGTTGTTCGCGCG
The DNA here is from genome assembly GCF_042754245.1 of Nocardia sp. NPDC059228. Taxonomy (NCBI): domain Bacteria; kingdom Bacillati; phylum Actinomycetota; class Actinomycetes; order Mycobacteriales; family Nocardiaceae; genus Nocardia; species Nocardia sp. NPDC059228. Next base: position 201,866 of record NZ_JBHZAL010000013.1, read on the forward strand.
TGGCGGTGTTGTCGCCGCAGCGGGGAGAATGGTGGTCCGCGGTCGGGTGAGGTGGTGTCATGGCTCTGTGGCGATTGCGCGACTTCCGAGAAGGCGATCTTGACCAAGCGCTTCGGATATGGGATCAGAACCGGCAGATCGACGATGCGACGCCGGTGTTTTCCATCTCCGAGGCGATGGCGGCGGCCCGGGGCGGCCAAGGCGGCGTCGTGGCCGTGGTCGGCGAGGAACTCGTCGGCATCGCGGTAGCGCAGGTCCATGGGGAGCGCGCCTGGGTGCTCCTGGTGGCCCTGGCAGGACAATGGCGCGAGCGCGGGATCGGCAGCGCGTTGCTCGCCGAGCTCGAGCGACGACTGCGTGCGCAAGGGGTGCGCCGCATCAGCGCGCTGCTGCCCTCGCACAGCACCGGAACCAAGGCCCTGGAGAATTCCGGTTACCTCGCTCGTGGCGACCTCACCTACTACGAACGGCCCGAGCCGTCCGGAGTGGCCGACGCGGACCTGCTCGCGCTGCTCGGGGGGCGGATGCTGCCGGTGGGACTGTGGAACCAAATGGCCGGCATGGAGGCGGAGAAGCGGATCGTCGAACAGCGGATCGTGCTGCCGCTGGCGGAACCTGCCTTGTCCGAGCGGTACAACGTCGCCCCGCCGAAGGCGTTCATTCTGTTCGGTCCCCCCGGGACCGGCAAAACGAGCTTCGCCAAGGCGGTGGCTTCCCGACTGAAATGGCCTTTCGTGGAGTTGTTTCCCTCCCGGCTCGCCGCAGCCACCAGCGAGGGGCTAGCCGCGGCCCTGCGGGAGGCGTTCGCAGACCTCGCCGAACTGGAGGCGGTGCTGCTCTTCATCGACGAGGTTGAGGAGATCGCTGGTGTACGTTCCGGGCAAGCAGTCGACCCCGGGCACGGGGTCACCAATGAGCTGCTCAAGCTGATCCCCGGATTCCGTGAGCACGATGACAGGCTGTTGGCCTGCGCCACCAACTCGGTCCGCTCCCTCGACCCGGCTTTCATGCGACCTGGCCGCTTCGACTACATCATCCCGATCGGCCCGCCGAACTCGGGCGCGCGCGCGGCAATCTGGTCCCGCTATCTCGGCTCCGCCGCCGAATCGGTGGATGTGGCCGCGCTGGTCGCGGCGAGTGAGCTCTTCACCCCTGCCGACATCGAGTTCGCTGCACGCAAGGGCTCGCAAGCGGCCTTCGAGCGCGAGGTCAGCCGGCGACTGGGCAAACCGGCCAGCACCGACGACTATCTTGACGCCATCGCCAACACACGACCGACGCTCACCACGCAGGCCATCGAGGAGTTCACCGAGGACATCGAGACCTACAGCCGCCTCTGACCGAGGAGAGACCGGTTCAACTCAACGGGGCCGGATCATCGAGCCACGACAGTGTCGTGGCGATGTTGGCATCGGATTTCGCAAGGTCATAACAGAAGTCGTGCTCGGGGCGATCGGGTACGCGTAGGCAAGAGACGAGACGGGCTATCCGGCGCAAGACGTTGTCAGTGCCAGCGGTATCGCAGAGGCGGACCAGGGCTCGGCCTTGCTGCGCAATCGCTTGGATGAACGCCGAGGAGGCGGCCGGCGCGATCGCTTGCGCGGCTCGTGAAAGCCCCACTCCCGCTGGGAAGTCCGCTGCGATCAGTCGGCTTCAAGCCGACGTCTCGAGGCACCAGGCCGCGATGTCCTGATGCCGTGCCTCATCGGCGATCGCGCGCGCCAGCCGCAGCCGGGCGGACGCGGCTCGCGGTCATCCCGGATCGATCCGGTGCGGTCGACACATCCGGGCTCGATTGAGCGAATGAACAGTGGGTGAACCATGATCGAGTGGTGTTGTGTTGTCCGATGGGTACAGGCGGGTCGCGAACTTTGATATCTGAAGCGAATAACCGGGCGGCGCACCGCATCTCGATCGGATTCGGGGGACCGTTGTGAGACCTCGCTTCGCACGCAGCGTATTTCTCCGGGGTGCGCTCGGAATCGCGGTCGCCGGTGTCGGTTTCGCTGGAACTACCCGACTGCCCGCCTCCGACGCGGCGCCCGCCGCGGGCTCCTCCGACGGCGCTGCCGGCTCCTCGGACAGCGTCTCCGGCTCCGGCACCGGTAGTGCCGACCCGAAATGGCGTGCGTTGCAGGACAAGCTGCGTGGCCGGGTGATACTGCCCGGCGATCTCGGATACCCGATGGCCAAAGAGGTCTTCAACACTCGCTTCGACGACGAGATGCCCACGGCCATCGTGCAGGTCGCGGATGCCGCCGATGTGGCCACGGCCTTCGGCTTCGCGGCCGAGAACGATCTCCAGGTCGCCGCGCGGGCGGGCGGGCATTCCTATGCCGGGGTCTCCACGGCGACCGGCACATTGATAGTCGACGTCCGGCGGCTGCGCGGCGTCCGAGTCGAGGCTGGACAGGCCGTCATATCACCGGGCCACACCCTGTACGAGGTCTACGGGGAACTCGACCGGTCCGGGCAGAGCCTGCCGACGGGCATGTGTCCCAGCGTCGGCGTCGCGGGTCTCACCATGGGCGGCGGGTTCGGCTTCGAATCCCGTACCTACGGCCTCACCTGTGATCGGCTGACCGCCGCCACCCTCGTCTTGCCCGACGGCACCATCACCGAGGTGTCGGCCACCGCCAGCCCCGACCTGTTCTGGGCGCTGCGTGGCGGCGGCTCGCTGTTCGGCATCGTTACCTCGCTGACCTTCGACACCATCCCGGCGACCGCGAAAGACGTGGTGCGCCTGACCTTCTCGGGCGAGAACGCGGATCGCGTCATCGGCGGCTGGCAGGAGTGGCTGCGCGGCGCCGACCGCGAGCAGTGGGCCGATGTCAGCCTGGACGCCGACGGCGAGGGCGGCCTCCGCTGCTGGATGCAGCTGGTCTGCCCGGCGGGTTCGGCCGATACGGTGACGGCCGCGCTCACCGATGCGATCGGCGTCGCGCCCGCCAACACCGATACCCGCACCCTCAGCCATATGGACACCGTTCTGTATCTGGCAGGCGGCACGCCGGATCAGCCGCGCGTCGCCTTCACCAACGGCTCCGACATCGTCTCGGACCTCACCCCCGACACCATCGGCCGGGTGCTCGAGGCCATCACCCGGTTCTCCAGCGTCGGCGGCACCGGCTGGGTGCAGATCAACACCCTCGACGGCGCGATCCGCGACCTGTCGCCCACCGCCACCGCCTTCCCCTGGCGCGACCACGCCGCCATGGTGGAATGGGGTGCCTACGAACCGATTCCGCACGACGCCGCACTGGCCTGGCTCTCCGACGCCCACGCCACCCTCGCCCCCGATTCGGTCGGCGCGTACGTCAACTACCTGGAGCCCGGCGATCCGCTGTCCCGCTACTACGGCGACAACCACACTCGCTTGTCCGAGCTCCGCACTCGTGTGGACCAGGACAATCGGATCCGTTCCGTCCTGACCTCCTGAGCACGCGCCCGGCGATGACCGGGCACCGACGCGGGCAGGGGAGTGCTGCCAGACGTCGCCTCGCTGAGCCGGACGACGCTACTGGTCGAGGGCCTCGATGAGGGTGTGGAGGCCGGATTTGACGGACTCGCGCTGAGCCGGGGTGAGGGATTCGAGGGCGCCGGCGAAGCGCTGGATGCGGGCCGAGGTGAGGCCGGTGACCAGGTTGTGGGCGGCGGCCGTGGCGGTGAGGAGTTGGGCCCGGCCGTCCTCCGGGTCGGCGTCCCGGGTCAGGTAGCCACCCTTTTCCAGGCCCGTCACTATGCGGGACATGGTCGGGGCGCTGACCCGTTCGATATTGGCGAGGTCGCCCAGACGGAGAGGTCCGGAGCGGGCGACGGTCGCCAGGGCCGAGGCCGCCCCGGGGCTGAGGGCCCCGAGGTCGCCGGAGTGGCGCAACAAGCGTAGGAGGCGGCCGATCGAGTGGTACAGGTCGGCAGCTTCGGTGAGCTGGTCGGGGTCGGCGACGCTCGTGGGCTCGGGCAGCGTGATCTCCTCCGGTCAGATTCCCTCGCGGACGGCTTCCCGCAGTTCGGCAGCCTCGTCCGGGACGGTGGGGCTACCGGCGAACCACGAGGCCACCGCGCCGATCAGCATCATAATCGCGGCTCCCAGGAAGACCACGACCAGACCCGAGTGGAACGGGCCAGAGATCAAGTGCGGGAAGAACTCCTGGCCGGTGAGGACGTCCTTGTGCACGCCCGGGTGGTCCAGGATGCCGGTCGGGCCCAGCAGCGCCTCGATCGGGTTCACGCCGAGAAAGGCCGCGAACAGGCTGCCGACCGGCGGCAGACCGGAGATGTTCTCCGCGACATCGGCGGGCACACCCTGCGCCTGCAGACCCGAATTCATCGCGCTCGGCAGCGTATTGGACAGGCCGATGATCATGAGCGAGAAGAACACACCGATCGACAGCGCCATACCGCCATTGAGCAGCGTGCCGCGCATGCCGGACGCGACACCGCGCTGCGACGCCGGCACCGCGGACATGACCTCGGCGGTGTTGGGCGAGGCGAACATGCCCGAGCCCAGGCCGTTGAGCGCGATGACCACCGCGAACGCCCAGTAGGGGAAGTCCACCGGCAACACCACCAGCAGCACGAACGTCACCGCGGTGATCGCCATGCCGAGGGTCGCGAACAGCCGCGGGCCGTAGAGGTCGGACAGCTTGCCCGAAACCGGCCCGGCCACAAGGAATCCCACCGTCAGCGGCAGCAGGTAGATGCCCGCCCAGAGCGGCGTGGACTCGTAGTCGAAGCCGTGCAGCGGCAGCCAGATGCCCTGCAGCCAGATGATCAGCATGAACTGCAGACCGCCACGGCCCAGCGACGACATCAGGCCGGCCAGGTTACCGAGCCCGAACGCTCGGACCTTGAGCAGCGACAGGTGGAACATCGGCTGCTCCACCTTGGTCTCGATCCAGCAGAACAGCGCGAGCACCGCGATGCCGCCGAATACCGCGGCCAGCACCCACGGGTTGGACCAGCCGGTATTCGAATCCCCGTACGGCTGAATGCCATAGGTGATGCCAGTGAGCAGGGCGGTCAGTCCGACCGCGAAGGTGACGGTGCCCGGAATGTCGAGCGAGCCCGCGTTGCGCTGACCATTGTCGTGCAGCGACCGGTACGACCACACGGTCCCGAGAATGCCGAACGGCACGCTCACCCAGAACACGGCCTTCCAGTCCCACTGCGCGAGCAGGCCGCCCAGCAGCAGGCCCAGGAACGAACCGGCCACGGCCGCAACCTGATTGATGCCGAGCGCGAAGCCGCGCTGTTCGGCGGGGAACGCGTCGGTGAGGATGGCGGCCGCGTTGGCCATGAGCATGGCGCCGCCGATTCCCTGGAACACACGCCAGCCGATGAGCCACACCGCGCCGCCACCGTGCGTGAACGGATCGAACGAGAGCGCGACCGCCGCGATCGTGAAGATCACGAACCCGTAGTTGTAGATCTTGACGCGGCCGACCATGTCGCCGAGCCGGCCGAACATGACCACCAGCACCGCGGACGCGAGCAGGAAGCCCATCATCATCCACAGCAGGTAGCTGACATTGCCCGCCGCAAGCGGGTTGAGATCGATGCCCCGGAAGATGTCGGGAAGCGAGATGATCACGATCGAGGAGTTGATCGTGACCATGAGCATGCCCAGGGTCGTATTCGACAGGGCTACCCACTTGTAGTGCGGGTGGTCATGCTCGATTCGGAGTCGCCTCCGAATGGTCTGGACATCACCGGTATCCAAACCGGTGGTTGGGGCCGCAGCCATCAGAGCCTCCCGCAAGTCAACGAACGAACAGCGCCTCAATATAGTTGCATGTCGCTAACTAATAAAATCGTGTGATGGCTCACTCACCGGAATCGCCTGCCGCATCCGGCCCACCTCGACACCCGCCGGTAGCCGATGAGCGCTCCGCCACTACCGGCAGGATCGAGCGCGTCGAGTCGAGAGTGAGAGGATCGGGGCGGGCATGCGGCCGAGTGTGTGAGAAAGGTCCGACAAGGATTGAGGGACAACCCGACTGCTCAACACGTTTTCCGGACGCCCCCGGAGTTGTTGCGGTGCTGCGGATTCCGCGCGGCACCCGAACGGTACGAGAACCGCTTTCCGAACGCGAGCGTGAATCAACAAGGGAGGCGGCTTCGGTGTCGATGTTCGTCGGGTCGACGGGGTGGCCTGGTCGACACGCTTTTGCTGTGACACCGCCTGGCCGGTGGCACCGTTTAGGCTTGCCAAGCGGTATCCCCTGTGCGGGTTTGTTCCTGTGCTGTCGAGTTTCCTATCGTCGCGAACCGGAAGGCTCCAGGCATGCGACGTTCGTTCACCGGCGCCCTGGTTGCCACGGCCGCCGCGAATCTGGCCGCGGTAGGCCTGTGTACCGGTGGCGCCGGACTCGGCCGCGCCCAGCCGCCCGGCGCAGACGTCTCCGGTGGGGGAGTCCATCTGACGGCGTCGGTCGACAGCATCGAGGCGAACCCGCCCGGTGACCGGACACCGAACTTCCTCATGACGTTCTCGCATGCCGCGCAGATGTCCGGCGATTACTCGGTCACCGTCGACGGCGGCCAGATCACGTCCGGACAGGCGGTCGCGGGATTCATCCTCGGCTGCGGGATCAGTGTGGACGGCGGCTTCGGTGTCGAGATCGGCACCGGTCAAGGGCTGGGAGTCAGGATTCTCCCCTTGGTCGGCCTGCCCAGCGCCTCGACCATCCTGCCCGGTACGGGCCGGCCCAGTGTCGGCGGGACTCTGGGTGTGGGCGAAGGCGTGTTCGGGAACCTGGGACCCGGCCAGGTCACCGTTGTGACGACGGAGACGGCCCGTCTGGATGCCAGCACGACGTTTCCGTATCGCATCGCGTTCAACAATGCCGCGCTGAACATCGCCCAATGCGCCTCACCGGTGTCGGCCGTCCCTTTCGTCACCACCACGGTGAGCACCGCCGAGGGACTCGCGCAGACCACCGCCTACGGCGACCAGTTCACCTTCTGAAACCCGGCCGAATCGGGTCCTACGGGCGAGATCCTGTACTGGCGGCCAGGCTGGTCCGCAGGCCCAACGGTGCCGGTAGCATGGGCTGCGCCCCCGCGTGTGATGTGCGCACGATGCCGCGCTGCGGGGTGTCTGCTGCAAGTTCGGTTCTTCTCCGGATCTTCCCGACCACGTGAGGAGTTCGACGATGACGACTGTGGCACCAGCCAGTAACTGGCCTCTCATGCTCGGCAGTGCAGCGGTGTTTCCCGCCCTGGACGGCGGTCTGAGCGCACCGTTCATCTTGGTGGGCGACTCGGATATGACAGCCGCCGATCCCGGTGCCTTCGCTCGGCAACTCGACAGCCCGAGGTACTCGTTCCGGGAGGCGCTGCGCGCCGCCGGCGCCGATTTGATCCTGGTGTCGCTGGGCGGTAGTGACACTCTCGACGGCGGCGCCCACCGCAGTGTGCTCGAGGTCCTGTTCCGCGCGATCGGCGAGCGCCTGGGCTCGACTCCGTTCACGGTGTGCGGGATCGGGCGTGGAGCCCTGCAACTGCGCTACACCCTGGCCAGGTGCGAGTGCGACCGCATCGACCACCAGACCGGGCAGTTCGTGTCCTACTCCAGCACTACCCCGACCGCCGCAGAGGCCGACGAGCTCAACCAGGTCGGCTGCTGGCCGGTCATACCCCGCAGACTCGAGGTCGCAGGCCCCGGCATCACCGCGGACAGCTTCGACTACGAGAACAGCGCCTTCGACGACCTGATCACCGGCGCGGCAGCCAACCGGAACCCGCTGTTCACCGAAGAACTGGGCACCAACATCATCGAACAGACCATCGATCTATAGGACATGCGCCCGCGTGTGCCGGATCGGTAACCATCTGGACGGACACCGGGCCCGCTCGGCAAACGCTCGCCTTCACCACGCAAGGCGAGCGTTTGTCGTTCCCTTCCCCGCCGGACCCGATGGTCCCTCGACACCGCGATGGTGTTCAGTGGCCGCATCCCACCAGAAACCTGGATCAGGTCCTGGCCGGGATATGACCCTCACACCAGTCTCTGATCAGCCACTGACCGCGCTGACAGAACCGGCCCGCGCGCGGTGCCAGCGCAACGACCCGAGCCCCACCCGAATCACCGAATGGAGGCTCAGCAGAGTCTCTATCACCGGCGATACCGGCGCCGCCCTACCCGGCCCGCGAGCGAGTGGTATTCGATCGGAGCCACTCGATCACCTGCTCGGCATGGCGGTCTGGCGGGAAGACCGGGTAGAAGACGTGCTCGATGACCCCGTCCCGGACGACGAGTGTCAGGCGCTTGTACAGATCGCGGCCGCCCGACTCGAAGGCGGGAAGCGATAGTTCGGCGGCCAGGTGGAAGGAGGTGTCGGAGAGCAATCCGAACGGAAGGTTCAAACGGTCGACGACCTCGCGCTGATATTCGGTGTCCTGACTGGACAGTCCGTATACCCGGGCGGCACCGGCCGCCAGCAATTCAGTGTGATGGTCGCGGAAGCCGCACGCCTCCGGGGTGCAGCCACGTGCGCCGGGGATCTCGTTCCACCCGAGGGGTATGTCGGTATCGGGCCGGCCGGTGAGTGGATAGAAGTAGATGATCGTCCGCCCAGCAGGCAGCGCGGCCAGATCGACCTTCGTACCGTCCGTGCAGTCGAGCACGAGCGCGGGCAGCCTCGTACCGGGCAGATGTGCTGCCGCGCCGTCGTCCTCGGGCACGGGCAAGTCCGACGGCAGTGTGAAGAGGTCGGTCACAGGTGGCGCGACCCGGCTGTGGCGATAGGCGGCATCACGCAATCGAGCCGCGAGCGCGCCTCGGCGTTCGTTCAAAGCGGTGATGCGCGAGTCGATTTCATCGATGGCACGCTGGTATTCCGCCAGCGATGCCGGGCAATCATCGACGTGCTCACCGCCCGAGGCGAGGCATTCGAGAAACGGCCGCGTCTCATCGACCGGAATCCCGAGTCGGCTCAGCTCCTTGATCTCACACACGAGCCGCGCGTCGTGCTCGGAGTACTCGCGGTAGCCGTTGCCGGAACGGCCCGGCGTGATCAAACCCATTGCCTCGTAGCGTCGAATCGCCTTCGGGCTCACCTTCGCCAGCTGCGCAACCTGCCCTATTCTCACCCGCAGACGGTAAACGTTGCCCCCGGGGACAAGGTCAAGCGTGCCGACGGACCGCCTCGACCGGCTCGGATCTCCTGGCGGCAAAACGTCTCGACCCACAGTCACCCGCCGATTCCGCCGCGCCATACGGCGCCTCTCGCCGCCAGCTACGCCACCTGGCCCACGCGATGCCTGGCCGAGCAGCGGGGGAGCGGGATGGGATGTGGCGGCTCAAAGCGACAGCCCCCGCCGCGGCAACAACGCTAGCCCACTGACGTGCACCACTGATGGTTCCCGACATCTCTCGGGGGATGATGGTGTGGCGTGTGGTGGTTGTTGTGTCCGGTTGATCTACCGACCGACGAGTGCGTGGTCCTGCTCGATAGGTGCAGATATGAGCTACAGCTCAGATGCGGGGAATGGGTTCGGGCGACCAACGGCCGGAATCGAATCCGGCGCCGTGGCCGCTTTTGCTGCCGCGTGGGAAGCCGGTATCCAGCCGCCTGCCATTGCCGACTATCTGCCGGACGCACGCCTGGGTGCGCTGATCGAACTGATCCGGATCGACCTGCGGCATCGGTGGCTGCGCCCACGGGCAGAGAGCCGTCCCGAGGAACCCGTCGCGGCAACGCCCGCGCGTAAGCGGCTGCGCGAATACTGCTCCGAATTTCCCGAGCTGACATTGGAGCAAATTCCGGCCAGCCTGGTGTACGAAGAGTTCGTGATCCGCGGCCAATGCGGCGAGCAGGTGGACCTGGGCGAATACCTGCGGGAATATCCCGAGCAGGCGGCGCGACTGCGCGAGCTGCTCAACGCCGGCGACGAGAATCGGGGCACCCGGCGCACCGGCATTGAACGGACCGTCGCAGCCTCCGCCGACTCGATCGCCTCGTCGGGGGATGCGGCCCACGCAGCCACCGACCTCCGCACCATCCAGGGCACCACAGGGACACGGACCACCAGCCTGGACCGAATCGTGGTCGGCGACCGTATCGACGATTTCGACCTGCTTACCGCGCTGGGCAGCGGTGCATTCGCTCGGGTGTTCCTGGCCCGGCAGCGGTCGCTGCAGCGGCTGGTGGCAGTGAAGATCTCCGCCGACCGCGGCACCGAACCACAGACGCTGGCGCAGCTCGACCATGACTACATCGTGCGCGTCTTCGATCAGCGGCTGCTGGACCAGCCAGGTCTGGACCTCGCACCCGATGGGCATCGGCTGCGGATGCTGTACATGGAATTCTTGCCCGGCGGCACGCTGCTGAGCGTGTTGCGCAGGGTGCGGGCCACCGCGCCGGAACAGCGCACCGGACATCTGCTGCTGGACGCGGTCGACGCGGCGATGGCGGAGAAGGGCGAGATCCGGCCGACCGATTCCAGTGTGCGCGCGGAGATCGCGACGCTTTCATGGCCGGAGACTGTCGCCTGGCTGGGGCGTCGGGTCGCTGAGGCGCTGGCCTACGCGGACGCGCATGGCGTGCTGCATCGCGACGTCAAACCGGCCAATGTGCTGCTCACCGCCGAGGCCGTGCCGAAGCTCGCCGATTTCAACATCAGTTTCAACCGCGACCTGGTCGACGCCAATCCGGTCGCCTATTTCGGCGGATCGCTGTCGTACATGTCGCCGGAACAGCTGGAGGCCTGTCACCCCGGCTACGACCGGTCCGCCGACGATCTCGACACCCGCGCCGACATCTATTCGCTCGGCGTGGTGTTGTGGGAGCTGCTCACCGGCACCAAGCCGTTCGACGACACCACCGCGGGCGAACACAGCGACGCCACCACGCTGGCGGCCATGTTGAAGCGCCGTGGCGCCGGGGTGGATCCCGGTGCGCTCGAACGAATTCCGCCCGACTGCCCGGCGGCACTGCGCCGGGTGTTGCTGATGTGCCTGGCGTCCGAGCGTGACAAGCGGTGGGCCGACGGCGCGGAACTGGCCCAGCAACTGCAAGTGTGCCTCGACGAGCGCGCCCGCGACCTGGTCGACCCGCCGCCATCCAGCTGGCGGCTGCGACTTCGGCCGTGGGTGGTGCCAATGGTGGTGCTGGCCATACTCACTCCGAACGCGCTCGCTGCGGCGTACAACATCGAGCACAATAAGACGCTGATCATCGACCGGCTGAGCCTTTCAGCGCAGCGCGACTGGTGGATCGCCGTAGCCCTGGTGAACGGGGTGTTATTCCCGCTGGGCATCGGATTGGTGCTTTATATGTCGCGGTGTCTGCTCATCGTCTCGCGCGGGCTACGCCAGGGTCGGGAATACGACCCGCGGGTGCTGGCCCGGGCTCGATCGGACGCCCTGCGGTTGGGCGATCGTGCTGTGCTGGTACCGCTTTCGCTGTGGAGCCTGGCGGCGATCATCTTTCCGATCGTGATGCACCTCATGACAAAAGAACTCACCGGGGATGCGGCGCTGCACTTCCTGGGCGGGGCGCTGGTCTGCGGCGCAATCGCGGTGGCCTACCCGTCCATCCTGGTGGCGTTCTACATGGTGCGCTGTATCTATCCGATGTTCCTCCCGCACGGCGACATCACGACGGTCGATGCGCTGCACCTGCGCAGACTCGGTCGGCGCTGCACCGTCTATCTCGCGGTAGCGGCGTCGGTGCCGTTGCTCGCGATTGCTCTGGTGACCTTGCTGCCGCCGGACGCAATTCCGTTGATGCTCGTGGCGGTGCGGGTATTGTGCATCGGTGCGATCATCGCATTCATCATCGTCTATGTGTTGTTCCGGGCGATCGAGGCCGATCTGGGGGCGTTGGGACGTGTGATGGATCCCGTCGGCGGACAGCGGGAGCCGAATGACGCTAGTCGACTATGAGCGCACAGGGCTGGTTTCACTCCCGTTCCACCACCGTCAAATCCCACAGAAATCACCGCCACCAGTCGCACCGGATGCGGAATAGTCGCATTGCATGCGAGTCGCATGTCAGCGCACCACACCGGCATGTCGCAACCCGACTCCGGGACTGCGCCGACTACTGGTTGCGACCATGTACTGGCTGAATTCTCTTGGCGGGCAACATCATTGCCCGGGTCAGCCACCGAGCGCGCACACTCTGACCAATTCGCATCCCATCCCAATGGGCCGAGCTTGCCGTAGTCGCCGAAAATCCAACGAAGCCCGCGTGGCCGCCTGATTGAGCTTCCTGCAGATCGGTGAGATTCCCGTTCGCGACACTGCGGGTCAGACTCCGCGAAACGCCTTGTCGCCGACCCGGTCCGGGTCGGTGATGTGGGACAGGAACAGGCGGGCGGCGGGGGCGGGGGTGCGGGTGGTGACGACGTGCCAGGGGCGGTTGAGGGGAGTGCCCTCGATCGCGATGACTTCGAGCAGTCCGGCGGCCAGGTCGGTGGCGATGGCGTCGGAGTGGATGAGGGTGATGCCCAGGCCCTCGCGGGCGGCGGCCAGCGCGGCGCCGTGAGTGCCGAGAGTCAGCGTGGGCGGGCGGATTTGGAGGCGGTCGAAGAGAGCGAGGGTGGTGTCGCGGGTGCCGGAGCCTTTGCCGCGCAGGAGCCAGGTGGCCTCGCAGGGGTCGCGCCAGGCGTCGGGTGCGCCTACCACGACGAGCTGACAGGGGCGGCGGGCGCGGGTGACCAGTCCGGCGTCGCGGGGTGGGCGGCCGGCGATCACGAGATCGGTTTCGTGGTGGGTCAATTCGAGGTACAGCACGTCGCGGGGCTGGATGGACAGGCCCAGTTCGATGTCCGGGTACCGGATGCGGAAGGACGCGAGCAGCCTGAGCAGCACGTATTCGCCGGCCGTCGCCACCACGCCGATACGCAACCGGCCGGTCTCGGCTTCCCGCACCGCGGCGTGCGCCTCCTTCATCAAGCCGAGGATGCTGCGGCAGTAGTCGGCGTAGACCCGCCCGGCCTCGGTGAGCGCGATACCCCGCCCGGATTTGGCGACGAGTTTCGCGCCGAGTTGTTTCTCGATGTGTGCTACGGCGGCGGAGGCCGCCGCCTCGGTGATGTGCAACTGCGCGGCCGCGCGGCGAATGCTGGAGTGCTTGGCAACGGCGAGAAAGGTTTCCATGCGCACTGCGCTCACCGTACCCATACTCAACGGTAGCAAACTCGACGAAAAGGTTGAGCGAGAACAGAAACAATCGAATTGTTTGTCGTTAACGGCCCGGTCATCCTGGGAATCACAAGTCGCCCAACCCGGTTCGCAGGAGGAATGATGGCCGGATCTGTCGATGATCAGCGCAGCCGGTGGGATCCGGGTGTGCAGTCGTACGCGTCGATGGGATACTACGCTCCCGACTATCAGCCCAAGGACACCGATGTCCTGGCGGTCTTCCGGGTGACGCCCCAGCAGGGCGTCGATCCGGTGGAGGCGTCCGCGGCGGTGGCGGGTGAATCATCCACGGCCACCTGGACGGTGGTCTGGACCGATCGGCTCACCGCGCACGAGCGCTACCAGGGCAAGTGCTACCGCGTTGACGAGGTTCCGGGCCGCAGGGGCGAGTACTTCGCCTATGTCGCCTACGATCTCGATCTCTTCGAGGAGGGTTCCATCACGAACCTCACCTCCTCGGTCATCGGCAACGTATTCGGTTTCAAACCACTGCAGGCATTGCGGCTGGAAGATATGCGTATTCCCGTGGCGTATGTCAAGACCTTTCAGGGTCCGCCGCACGGAATCGTTATGGAACGGGAGTATCTGAACAAATACGGCCGCCCGCTGCTGGGCGCCACGGTGAAACCGAAACTCGGTCTGTCGGCCCGCAACTACGGCCGCGTGGTGTACGAGGCCTGCCGGGGCGGACTCGATTTCACCAAGGATGACGAGAACATCAACTCGCAGCCGTTCATGCGCTGGCGCGACCGCTACCTGTTCGCGATGGAGGGCGTCAACCGCGCCATCGCCGAAACCGGAGAAATGAAGGGGCATTATCTCAATGTCACGGCCGCCACGATGGAGGACATGTACGAGCGCGCGGAATTCGCGAAATCGCTCGGCAGCTGCATCATCATGATGGACCTGACGGTCGGCTACACCGCCATGCAGTCCATGTCGAAGTGGGCACGGCGCAATGGCATGCTGCTGCACCTGCATCGGGCCGGGCACTCCACCTACACCCGGCAGAAGACCCACGGCGTCAGCTTCCGGGTGCTGGCCAAGTGGTGTCGGCTGATCGGCGTGGATCACCTGCACGCGGGTACTGTCATCGGCAAGCTGGAGGGTGATCCGCACACCGTCAAGGGCTTCTATGACACGTTGCGCGACAACCACATTCCGATGAACCCGGTCAACGGCATCTTCTTCGACCAGGACTGGGCCAGCCTGCCCGGCGTCATGCCGGTCGCCTCCGGCGGCATCCACGCCGGCCAGATGCACCAGCTGCTGGACCTGTTCGGCGACGACGCCATCCTGCAGTTCGGCGGCGGCACCATCGGCCATCCGATGGGCATCGCCGCGGGCGCGGAAGCCAACCGGGTCGCTCTCGAAGCAGTGGTCAAGGCGCGCAACGAGGGTCGCGATCTGCTCAAGGAGGGCCCGGACGTGCTGCGCCGCGCCGCCCAGATCTGCCGCCCGCTCGATGTCGCGCTCGCCACCTGGGGTGATGTCACCTTCGACTACACCTCCACCGACGCCCCCGACGCCGTCCCGACGGCCTCCCGCTGAAAGTCGAGGAATCCCCATGCATCTGCGCCAAGGTACCTTCTCGCACCTGCCGGACCTCGACGACATCGAGATCGCCGCCCAGGTCCGCTACGCCCTGCTCAACAACTGGCCGGTGTCCATCGAGTACACCGACGATCCGCACCCGCGCAACAACTACTGGGAGATGTGGGGCCTGCCGCTGTTCGATCTGGACGAGCCCGACGGGGTGCTCGCCGAGATCAACGCCTGCCGGGCCACGTTCCCGCGCCACTACATTCGCGTGAACGCCTATGACGCATCCTACGGCCGGCAGACCACGGCGCTGAGTTTCCTCGTGCAGCGCCCGGCCCGCGAGCCCGGTTTCCGTCTCGACCGGACCGAGTCCGACGATCGCCGTCAGCACTACGGCTTCCACGCCTACGCACTCGACGACCGCCCGGGCCAAAGGTATGGCGGCTGAACAGCTTTCGGAACCGGAGGATATCGTGAGCGCGGAACACCCCGCGGTACCGGGCAGCCGGCAGCCTGCAGCCGGCCGCCCGGCGGGCGGGTTCCAGATGCATCGGCCCGGGGTCACGAGCCCCGCACCGGTGCGCGGTACGGCCGCCGATGGCCCTCCCCGACCGGAGGATTCGGCGGCCGACCACCTGCACCGCCCCGCTTCCGGCCCACCGGAGATGCTGGCCGACGACGCCCTGCTGGATCTGTCGACGGATGTCGCGGGCAAGGACGTCGAGGACACTCTCGCCCGCCTCGACGCGGAACTGGTGGGTCTGGCGAACGTCAAACGCCGCGTGCGGGAAATCGCCGCATTGCTGCTGATCGATCGGGCCCGTCAGCGTTTCGGGCTCCAGGCTACCCGCCCGACCATGCATATGAGCTTCACCGGCGGGCCCGGCACCGGGAAGACCACGGTGGCCCTGCGCATGGCCGAGATGCTGCACGCCCTCGGGTACATCCGGAAACCCAAGGTGCACACCGTCACCCGTGATGATCTGGTCGGCCAGTTCATCGGTCATACCGCACCCAAGACCAAGGAGGCCCTGGCCAAGGCCGCCGGTGGAGTGCTGTTCATCGACGAGGCCTACTACCTGTTCCGCCCCGAGAACGAGCGCGACTACGGGCAGGAGGTGATCGAGATCCTGCTGCAGGAGATGGAGAACGAGCGCACCAGCCTGGTGGTTATCTTCGCCGGCTATCCGGACCGCATGGAGACCTTCTTCTCCGCCAATCCCGGCCTGTCCTCCCGGGTGGCCCACCACATCGAGTTCCCCGACTACACCCACGACGAGCTCATGGCCATCGCCGAACTCATGGTGCGCCAGGAGAACTTCCGCTTCGATCCGGAAGCAGCGCAGGCCTTCTCGCGCTATCTGAAGCTGCGCATGGCCCGCCCGCGCTTCGCCAATGCCCGCAGTGTGCGCAATGCCCTCGAGCGCTGCCGGCTGCGGCAGGCCAAACGGCTGGTCGAACTGCACCGGCCGGTCGGTCGCACGGATCTGATCACCCTGACGGACAGCGATGTCCTCGGCAGCAGTGTGTTCGCGGACGCCCTCGCCGACGAGGGGGCCCCTCCATGACGAATTGAGAGCGATTGTGCCCGAAGGATTGAAGACCCTCACCCGCTACACCATCGAGCAGGAGCACCGGCATCCCGGATCGTCCGGGGAGTTCTCGGCGCTGCTTAACGTGCTCGCCACCGCAACCAAGATCATCGGGAACCAAGTGACCCGGGGAGCGATCGTCGGCTCCCTGGGCGCGTCCGATGCCGAGAATCTGCCGGTCACCGTGCACCGGAAGATGGACGCGATCGCCAACGACATCATGGTGGCCGAGAGCCAGTGGACCGGACCGTTGGCGGCGCTGGTGTCCGAGCAGATGCGCGAATGCCATCAGGTGCCGACCGAGTACCGGCGGGGGAAGTATCTGCTGGCCTTCGATCCGCTGGACGGATCCAGCAATATCGACGTGAATCTGCCGGTGGGAACGATTTTCAGCGTGCTGCGCGCTCCGGAGGACGGGCGCGAGGCCGCCGGTACCGACTTCCTCCAGCCGGGCGTCCAGCAGGTGTGCGCCGGCTTCACGCTGTACGGGCCCGCGACCATGCTGGTGCTCACCACCGGCAACGGGGTGGACGGGTTCACGCTGGACCGCGAGGTGGGCGCGTTCGTGCTCACCCATCCACGCATGCGAATCCCCGACGACACTTCCGGTTTCGCGATCAATGCCGCCAATGAGCGGTTCTGGGAACGCCCCGTCCGCCGCTATGTCCACGAATGCCTCGAAGGCGTCGACGGCCCGCGCGGACGGGATTTCAATATGCGCTGGGTCGCCTCGCTGGTGGCCGACACCTTTCACATCCTGACCCGCGGCGGGCTCTACATGTATCCGCGCGATACCCGCAATCCCGAACGCCCGGGCCGGGTTTCGCTGCTGTACGGGGCCAACCCGATCGCCTTCATCGTCGAACAGGCCGGGGGCGCGGCCAGCACCGGGCACGAACGGGTGCTGGATGTGCGGCCCGAGGAGCTGCACCAGCGGATCCCGTTCATCTTCGGCTCCCGCAACGAGGTCGAACGGATCGAGCGCTATCACCGCGAACCGGAGGAGGGGCCCAGTTTCGACGCCTCGCTCTTCGGTTCCCGCTCTCTGTTCCGCGCGTCCCGGCACTGAAACGCCGGTTGTGTGAAAGCTGTTGTCCGGCAATCGAGGAGGTGCCATGTCGGTCAAACATCCCGTGGTCGCGATCACCGGGTCGTCCGGTGCGGGGACGACCAGCGTCACGCGAACCTTCCAGGAGATATTCCGCCGCGAGGGAATCAGTGCGGCCATCGTGGAAGGGGATTCGTTCCATCGCTACGACCGCAACGAGATGAAGCTGGCCATGGCCGAGGCCGAACAGCATCGCAACCTGACCTTCTCGCATTTCGGACCGGAGGCGAACCTGCTCACCGAACTGGAGTCGCTGTTCCGCGAGTACGGGGAGACCGGTGTGGGCGCGGTACGGCGCTACCTGCACGATGACGACGAGGCCAAACCCTTCGGGCAGCCGGCGGGCACGTTCACGCCGTGGGCGGAGCTGTCGCCGGGCAGCGATCTGCTGTTCTACGAGGGCCTGCACGGGGCGGCGGTCGGCGACGGCGTCGACGTGGCCCGCTATGCCGATCTGCTGGTGGGCGTGGTTCCCATCATCAATCTGGAGTGGATTCAGAAGGTGCACCGCGACAAGACCGAACGCGGCTACTCCAGCGAGGCCATCATCGACACCATCCTGCGGCGCATGCCCGATTACGTGAAGCACATCTGCCCGCAGTTCTCGCGGACCTATGTGAACTTCCAGCGGGTGCCCACGGTGGACACCTCGAATCCCTTCACCGCCCGGACCATTCCGACCGCGGACGAGAGTTTCGTGGTGATCCGCTTCGCCGACCCGAAGGTCATCGACTTCCCGTATCTGCTGTCCATGCTGCACGATTCGTTCATGTCGCGGCCCAACAGCATCGTGGTGCCGGGCGGGAAGATGGACCTGGCGATGCAGCTCATCTTCACGCCGCTGATCCTGCGATTGATGGACAAGCGGCCCAAGCGGCTGCGCTGATCCCGGTTGCGCAACGCGAGAAACGGCGGCCGCCCGGCGAGGGCGACCGCCGTGGGTTACGCGGATCGAAACGGTCAGACGGCGGTGGGCATCTCCTTGGCGCGGCTCTTCACCAGGAAGGCCGAGACCACCTCGAAGACGCCAATAGCGATCAGCCAGCAGCCGACCACCACGACCAGGGCCGTGATCGAGCGGAACGGCTCCACGATCAGCAGACCACCACCGACGATGAGCAGGATGCCGAACAGGATCTGCCAGCCCCGGCCCGGGACGGCGGCATCGGACATGGCGGCCACCAGCACCGCGGTGCCGCGGAAGATCCAGGTGATGCCGATCCACAGCGCCAGCAGGCCGATGGCCTGGAACTCGTTGCGGAAGCAGAAGAAACCCAGAATGAACGACAGGATGGCGGTAATGAAGGACAGCACCCGCATCCAGGTGCTGATGTGCATTCCGAAGGCCGCGATCAGCTGGAAGACACCGGATACGAGCAGGTAGATGCCGAACAGGACACCGGCGACGACCAGGGTGGGTCCGGGCCACACCAGCACCAGGATGCCCAGCACCACCGAGAGAAGGCCGGTGACCAGGATCGACTGCCACGCGCTGCGGGCCAGTGCGTGGACCGGCCCTTCGTAAACTCCCTCTTTGCTGGTTGTCATATTCAGCAGAATATGACCAGTTCGGGTCGTTTGCGATCAATTAGCCAAGTGTTGCGCGGCTGTGACATGACTCAATCGTCGTCGGCGCTCTGGCGCGCGATGCGCCGCATCCAGCGAATGTCGGCCCGCCAGGTGTATCCGGCAACCAACAGCGAGCCGATGACCGCGGCATTGAGCATGGAGGAACCGTTCACCACCAGCGACACCAGGCCACCGATGAGCGCGCCCGTGCTGAACGAAACATATTGCGTCGCATAGCCGAGCCAGTCACGGGCAGTGCCGCCACCGAAGACGTGCCGCTCGATGCCCTGCGCGAGTTTCACCAAGGTGCCGGTGACGTAGCTGACCGGAATGGAGACCTCGCCGTTCTTGACGAAGGAGGTGTTGAGTGCGCCCATGCCGAAGGCGACGAACAGGATCGGGATCAGGCCGATGCCACGCTCGCCGAGCACGGCGTCCGCGATGGCCGCGAGCAGCAGCGCGCCTGTTGTGAGCATGGTCGCGCCGTGCGGATGGTTGGTCCACCAGTACCGGCGGCAGACCGAGGCGATGAAGACGCCGGCCAGGAAGCAGATGATGATCGCGGCCGCGCCGCCGGCCAGGGCCGGGTCGCCGGCGAAGTTGCCGAGAACCGTGCGTTCCGTATTGCCGGTCATGAAGGTGACGAAATACCCCTCCGAGTGGGTGTACGCGGCCGCGCCGATGAATCCCGCCAGCATTGACAGCACCGCGGACAGCCGCATTTCGAGACCCCAGAAGGGCTTCTCGGGTTGCTTGCCGGACGCAGTCACAGCAACAGGCTAGCAATCTGCGGCATGTCGGCCCGGAGGTGAAAATTCGCGCCGGTGACGCCGTGCAGCCGGTGCGGTACATTGCGTATGTTAACCGCAATTCGCAACTGGAATGTCCAGTGGGAACAAGGAGAAGTCATGACCTCCGCCGTCGTCGTCGACGCTGTCCGCACCCCCTCCGGGAAGGGGAAAACCGGTGGCGGCCTGTCGGAAGTGCATCCCGCTACACTGCTGTCGGGCGTGCTGGAAAGCCTGGTCGAGCGCACCGGAATCGATCCCGCGCTGGTCGATGATGTGATCGGCGGTTGCGTCACGCAGAGTGGCGAGCAGGCGTTCAATATCTCCCGCACCGCGGTGCTGGCGGCCGGCTTCCCGGAAGCGGTGCCCGCCACGACGGTGGACCGGCAGTGCGGATCCTCACAGCAGGCCGCCCATTTCGCCGCGCAGGGTGTCATCGCGGGGGCCTACGACATCGCCATCGCCTGCGGCGTGGAATCCATGTCGCGGGTGCCGATGTTCTCCAACGCCCAGGGCCGCGACGCCAATCGCGGGCCCATCGCGCACCGGTACCCGGACGGGCTCGTGCAGCAGGGCATTTCCGCCGAGGTGATCTCCGCGCGCTGGAAGTTCGACCGAACCGCGCTCAACGAATTCGCGGCGCGCTCGCACCAATTGGCCGCCGCCACCGCGGCAACCGGAGGCTTCGACAACGAACTGGTCCCGGCGGGATCGCTCACCGCCGACGAGACCATCCGTCCCAGCACCACCGTCGAGGGCTTGGCCGGGCTGAAGCCCGCCTTCGTGGACGCCGAATTCAAGGCCCGGTTCCCCGAAATCGAATGGTCCATCACCCCCGGCAACTCCTCGCCCCTCACCGACGGCGCGTCGGCGGCGCTCATCATGAGCGAGGAGAAGGCCGCCCAGCTCGGCCTGAAGCCGCGCGCCCGCTTCCACTCCTTCGCGGTCACCGGTGACGATCCGCTGCTCATGCTCACCGCCGTCATCCCCGCCACCCGCAAGGTGCTGGCGCGAGCGGGACTGTCCATCAACGACATCGACGTCTACGAGGTGAACGAGGCGTTCGCACCCGTGCCGCTGGTCTGGGCACACGAGCTCGGCGCCGACCCGGCCAAACTCAACCCGCGCGGCGGCGCCATCGCACTGGGTCACCCGCTCGGCGCCTCCGGGACCCGCATCCTCACCACCATGCTCAACCACCTCGAACAGACCGGCGGCCGCTACGGCCTCATGACCATGTGCGAGGCGGGCGGCCTGGCCAACGCCACCATTGTCGAACGTCTCTGAGTTCGCGCCTCGCATCGCGGGCACGATCGACAGCGAGCGAGCCGAGGCCGACAGGGCTGCTGCCCTCGTCGGCCCGGAGGCCTCGACGAAGCGACCCTTTCGCCGCCGTCCCGACAGCGCATCGGGTGCGTGTGCGCTGCACGCCGGACGGCTTCCTGGGCACGGGAAATCGCCGGCACTGTCGGGGACCGGCCGTAGGCTGGCGTCGGTTGCGCGGGCAGCGCGTGGGATGGGCGGAGGCGTTGTGCAGGTTTCGTGGGATCAGGTGTTCAGCTGGCGGGTCCAGCGGCAGTTCGTGGATCCGCGGACGACGAGCGATGCCGTGGCCGTGGTCGAGCGGCTGTGCGGGGTACAGGCGCAGGTGACGTCGGCGGCGGAAACCGCTGTGGCGCTGCGGCGTTCGACGGGTGAGCCCGGTGCGGTGGTGGCGGCGCTGGGGGAGGGCACGCTGATGAAGACGTGGGCGATGCGTGGCACGCTGCACGCGCTCACGCCGGAACAGGGGGCCGCAGCGTTGTCGCTCATGGCGTCCGCACGCACATGGGAGAAGCCCGCGTGGACAAGGGCGTCCGGGGCGACGCCGGATGACGTGGCGGCGCTGGTCAAGGCGGTCGGCGATATTCTCGACGGGCGTGTGCTGACTCGCGCCGAACTGGTCGCCGAGCTGATCGCCGAGCGGCGATTCCAGCCGCTGGAAGACCATCTGCGCTCCGGGTGGGGTTCGATGCTGAAGCCCCTGGCCTGGCAGGGCGCGCTGTGCCACGGCCCGTCCCGCGGTACGTCGGTCACCTTCACCAATCCCACGCACGTCATCCCCGGCTGGTCCGGCATCCCCGACCCGGATGCCGCCGCGCCCACCGTCATCCGCGCCTACCTCGGCGCCTACGGCCCCGCCACCCCGGACATCTTCAATACCTGGCTGACTCGCGGCTTCCTGAGCAAACCGACTGTGCGCCGCTGGTTTTCCGACCTCGGCAACGAGCTGACGGAGATCGACGTCGAGGGCCGCCCCGGCTACTTCCTCACAGCCCACCTCGACGAACTCGCCAGGACCGAACCTACTTCCGCAGTCCACCTCCTCGGCCAGTTCGACCAGTACGTCCTGGGCCCCGGCACCGGCGACACCGCCCTCCTCCCCGGCGACCACCGCGCCAAGGTCAGCCGCGCCGCAGGCTGGATCTCCCCACTCGTCCTGACCGGCGGCCGGATCACCGGAACCTGGGACCTCGACAAGGGCGACCTGACCGTCTCCATGTTCGACGGCGCACCCGTCCCCACCGCCCAGCTCACCGCCGAACTACCCCGCATCGCCAAGACCAGCCCGTCACAACAGTCCGCGCTGCCTGAATCGCCCCGCACCCATCCGCGTCGAGGTCGGTCCGGAGCTGGGTTCGTGCTCTTCGGCGACGAGGCGTTCGGAATCTTCGCCGCGGCACTCGCCGCGCATCAGGGTGGGTGAGCGGGCGAATTCCGGGTTTACCCC